>ANAW01000100.1:0-17712 GCA_000340945.1 Nocardiopsis synnemataformans DSM 44143
CCCAGGAACTTCGACACCGAACGCACCAGCGCCCACCGCGGCGCGTCGGCGGGGGTGATGCGCCGATACGGGGTGCGGGCCAGGGCGGAGAAGTGGTCGTCCTCGATCACCAGCACCTCCGGGTGGGCCGCCAGCAGCGCACGCAGTTCCCGCGCGCGCCGCTCGGTCAGGCTCACACCGGTCGGATTGTGCGCCCGCGGAGTGCACACCACCGCCCGCGCCCCTGCCGCCAGGGCGGCGCGCAGCCCGTCGGAGACCATGCCCTGGGCGTCCACGGGTACCGGCAGGACGCGGTAGCCGTTGAGCTGGAACGTACCGATGCTCGACAGGAAGCACGGGTCCTCGACCGCGATCGCGTCCCCGCGCGTCAGGTGCGCGCCCAGTACCCGCCCGACCGCGTCCACGGCCCCGTGGGTGAGCACGAGAGCGCCGTCCCCGGTGTCGGGGAGTATGTGCTCTCGGGCCCAGCGGCTCAGTCTCTCGTCGGTACCGGGCGCGCCGTACAGCACGGCCGCGTAACTCTCCAGACCGGGCAACGGGGGCAGGAGCGCCGGGTCGGGGTTGCCGTCGGCGAGGTTCACCGCGTTGCCGGGAACCGGTGCTCCCTCACCGGCCACGGGCACGATCCCGCGCACCACCGTGCCCCCGCGGCGACGGGTCTCGACCACACCCGCCGCGGCCAGCGCGGCGTAGGCGGCACTGGCGGTGTTCCGGTTCACTCCCCGCTGGGCGGCCAACGCGCGGACCGAGGGCAGTACGTCACCCGCACGCAGTTCCCCGAGCGCGATCAGGTCGCGTACCGAGTCGGTGATCGCGGCCGCGGAGTCTCCGGTGATGGTCGGTCCAGGCATGCCCCTCACCATACGACCTGATGTCCTAGGACAAAGTATCGAGGAGTCTGTGGCCTTCGCGGCAGGCTCTCGACGGCGTGTGGCCGGCCGGTGGGCGCGGTTCCTGCCCTGGGTGTCCCCGTATGCCGGGTCAGTCGCTCTGGCCGGGGTCGCGCGGGAGGCGCGGGGCCTCAGGGGCCGGACCGGCGGGAAGGGGGCGAGGCGGCGGCTACCGCGCGGACCCGCGCAGGCCGTCCAACCCGGCGGAGAAGGTCAGGCTCGGCTCGTGCCCGGCGCCAGGACGTGCTCGGCGCACACACCCCGCTGCACGACGGGCGGCCTCCGCCGGACACGCCCTACCCCGCCCCCGCGACGGGCAGGGTCAGGCGCAGCGTCAGCCCGCCGCCCGGGGTGGTCTCGGGCAGCAGCGAGCCCCCCATGGCCTCCATGAGCCCGCGCGAGAGCGCCAGGCCCAGCCCGAGCCCGGTCGCGCTGTCGGTGTCCCCGAGCCGCTGGAAGGGCACGAACATGCGCTCGCGCTCGTGTTCGGGCACCCCGGGGCCGTGGTCGGCCACCGACAGCTCCACCTGGTCGCCCGTCCAGGAGGCGGTGACCGAGGGCGGTCGATCGTGCGGGCTGAAGCGCAGCGCGTTGCCCACCACGTTGGCCAGCACCCGCTCCAGCAGGCCGGGGTCGGCCGCGACCTCCGGCAGCTCCTCGGGCACCCGCACCCGCACGGCGCGCCCCTGCGCGCCCAGGTCGTCCAGGACCGCGAACACCGACTCGCGCAGCGACAGGTCCGTGACCGTCACGCCCAGCACGCCCGCCTGGAGGCGGCTCATGTCCAGCAGGTCCGTCACCAGCCGGGTCAGGCGGTCCAGGGACTCGTCCGCCGTGGCCAGCAGCTCGGCCTGGACCTCCTCGCTGAAGCGCACCTCCCGGCTGCGCAGGCTGGTCACCGACGCCTTGGCCGAGGCCAGGGGAGCCCGCAGGTCGTGGCTGACCGCGGCCAGCAGCGCGGTGCGCATCCGGTCGGCCTCCGCCAGCGTCCCGGCCGCGGCCGCCTCCCGGGTCAGCCGCTCCTGGCGCAGCGCGACGGCGGCCTGCGCGGCGAAGGCCTCGATGATGCGCCGCTCGCCCGCGCGCGGCCGGTGCCCGTGCAGCACCAGGGTCAGCCCCTCGTCCACCGGGACGTCCACGTCGGCCCCGCCCGGGGCCCCTCGGGGGCGCTCCCCGACGAAGGCGACCGCCTCCCACGCGCCGGGGTCGTTGCGGTGGTCGGGCCGCGAGGAGGTCCCCGACCTGCGCTCCAGCAGGGCGACCGACTCCAGGGAGAAGGTCTCGCGCAGCCGCTCCAGCAGCGCCTCCAGGGGGCGCGAGCCCCGCAGCACGCTCCCGGCCACCGTGGCCAGGGTCTGGGCCTCGGCGCTGGCCCGCGCCGCCTCGCGGGTGCGCCGTGCGGCCTGGTCGACCACCACGCTCACCGCCACGGCCACGAACACGAACACCACGAGGGTGAGCAGGTTGCCCGGCTGGTTGACCACCAGGGTCTCGTAGGGCTCGGTGAAGAAGAGGTTGAGCACCACGAACCCGCTGAACGCCGCCGCCAGCGCGGGCCACAGCCCCCCGACCAGCGCCGTCGCCGTCACCGTCGCGAACACCAGCAGGATTCCGCCGCTGAGGTACTCCTCGCTGTGGGGGACGCCGGTGCCGAACACCAGCAGCGCCAGCGCCGTGAGCGCCAGCGCGTACCCCGCCAGCTTGCGGCGGCGCGAGACCGCGCCCGAGCGCGCCCGCCCGGAACCGCGTTCGGCCCCCTCCTGGGTGACCAGGTGGACGTCGACCGCCTCCGACAGCGCCGCGGTGGCCGCGCCCACCCCCGGCCGCAGCAGGCGGGCGAGCCTGCCCCGCCCGCTCGCGCCCAGGACCAGCTGGGTGGCGTTGACCCCTTGGGCGAACGCGGTCAGCGCGGTGGGCACGTCCTCGCCCAGGACCTGGTGGTAGGTGCCGCCCAGGTCCTCCACCAGCACCCGCTGCCGGGCGAGCATGGCGGGGTCGGCGCCCACCGGGCCGTCGCCGAGCGCCACGTGCACGGCCAGCAGTTCGACCCCCCTGCCGCGCCCCGCGATCCGGGCGGCCCGGCGGATGAGCGCCTCCCCGCCGGGGCCTCCGCTCAGGCCCACGACCACGCGTTCGCGGGTCTGCCACGCGGAGGCCGCGCGGTGCTCGCCGCGGTGGCGCTCCAGCTCGTCGTCCACCCGCCCCGCCAGCCACAGCAGCGCCAGCTCGCGCAGGGCGGTCAGGGTGTCGACCCGGAACCGGTGGCCCAGCGCGGCGTCGATCCGGTCGGGGCCGTAGACGTTGCCGTGCGCCAGCCGCCGCCGCAGGGCCTCGGGCGTCATGTCCACCAGTTCGATCTGGTCGGCCCCGCGCACCCAGGCGTCGGGCACGGTCTCGCTCTGGCGGGCGCCGGTGATGCGCTCCACGACGTCGTTGAGCGACTCCAGGTGCTGGACGTCGAGTGTGGACAGCACCGTGACGCCCGCCTCCAGCAGGGCCTCGATGTCCTGCCAGCGCCGGGCGTTGCGCGCGCCGGGGGCGTTGGCGTGCGCGAGGTCGTCCACGAGGACGACCTGCGGGCGGCGGGCGAGCACGGCGTCCAGGTCCATCTCCTCCAGACGGGCGCCCCGGTGGGTCAGGACCGCGCGCGGGACCGTCTCCAGGTCGTCGACCATCGCCTCCGTCAGCGCCCGGCCGTGGCTCTCCACGAACCCGATCACCACGTCGGCGCCGCGGTCGCGGCGCCGGTGGGCCTCGTCCAGCATCCGGTAGGTCTTGCCGACACCGGGCGCCGCGCCCAGGTAGACGCGCAAGTGGCCGCGTGTCATCGTGTGCCCCCTTCCGGCTTCCCCATCCTGACTGGTCATAGAGGTGTTTTCGGACATTCCACTGCTAACGGGACGCTAAATCCGCGCCTCCGGCTGCTAAGGGAGCGTTAGCGCGCCCGTCGTCCCCGCCGCCACCGCGCAGAGTCGTTGCGGCGCCCGTGCCGCCGCGACCTGCGGACACGGCGCCCGCGCCGACGCGCTCCGAGTACGCGGCGCGCCTAGCATCGTGAGCGCGAGGCCCCGCCCGGGGCACGTGGACGGGGGAGATACGGACCAGTATGGACACGGACACCGGCACCGGCGCGGACAGAGCGCCCTCGGTCCTCGTCGTCGACGACGACCCCCTCATCCGCAGGACGCTGGAGGTGAACCTGCGGGCCCGCGGCTACACCGCCTACCTCGCCGACACCGGTGAGCACGCGCTGCGGCTCGTGGCCCGCCACCGCCCCGACCTGCTCCTGCTCGACCTGGGCCTGTCCGGGATGGACGGCCTGGAGGTCCTGCGCGGGCTGCGCGGGTGGACGGACGTGCCGGTGGTCGTGCTCTCGGGGCGCGACACCGAGTCGATGAAGGTCCAGGCGCTGGACCTGGGCGCCGACGACTACGTCATCAAGCCCTTCGGGATGGACGAGCTGTTCGCCCGGGTGCGCGCGGCCATGCGCCGTTCCGTGGTGCCCGAGTACGAGGCGGCGGTGGTCACCGCCGACTTCACGGTCGACCTGGCCGCCAAGCAGGTCCTGCGCGGCGGCGAGCCGGTGCGGCTGACGCCGCGCCAGTGGCACATCGTGGAGGTCCTGGCCCGCAACCCCGACCGCCTGGTCACCCACAAGCACCTGCTCAACGAGGTGTGGGGCCCCTCCTACGGGCGCGAGACCAACTACCTGCGGGTGTTCATGACCAAGATCCGCCAGCGCCTGGAGCCGGACCCGCCCCGGCCGCGCTACTTCCTCACCGAACCCGGACTGGGCTACCGGTTCCGGCCCGGCGGTGGCGGCACCGCCGGGGGAGGAGCCGCTGGGGGAGCGCCCGGGTCGGGCGGCCGGGAGAGCGGGCCTGAGGATCGGGAAGCCGGGGCGGGCGGCAGGGAGAGCGGATCGGGCGGTCTGGAGAACGGGCCGGAGGACCGGGAGACCGGGTCGGTTGGCTCGGAGGCCGGGCCGGAGGACCGGGAGAGCGGCCGATGAGAACGGGAACCGGGCAGCTCCCGCCGGACCCGCGGGCCCCGCGCACCCCGGCCCGGACCGGAGGCCGAGGGGCACGCGCCGGTGCCCGCGCCGACAGGAGGCTGCGCGACCTGTCCGGGTGGGTCAAGCCCCCGCAGCTCACGGCGGCGGCCTTCGGCTCCCTGATCCTGGTCGGCGCGGGCCTGCTGTCGCTGCCCGCCGCCACCGAGGCCGGGGAGCGCGCGCCCTTCGACACGGCCCTGTTCACCGCCACCTCGGCGGCCAGCGTGACCGGACTGGCGGTGGTGGACACCGCCTCCTACTGGTCGGGGCTGGGCGAGGCGGTGATCCTGCTCCTGATCCAGGTCGGCGGGTTCGGCATCATGGCGCTGGCGACCGTCCTGACCCTGGTGGTGGGGCGGCAGCTGGGGCTGCGGATGGCGGTGCGCACCGGCTCGGAGGCCAAGGTGGTCACACTGGGCGAGGTGCGCCAGCTGGTCACCGGGGTCCTGGTGGTGACGGTGGTGTTCGAGACGACCCTGGCGGCGGTGCTGTCGCTGCGCTGGTGGCTGGGATACGGGCTGCCCCTGCCCGAGGCCGTCTACACGGGCGTCTTCCACGCCGTCTCGTCCTTCAACAACGCCGGGTTCGCGCTCTACGCCGACAGCCTCATGGGGTTCGCCGAGGACCCGTGGATCACGGTCCCCGTGGCCCTGGGGGTCCTGGCCGGAGGGCTCGGGTTCCCGGTGTGGGTGGAGCTGTGGCGCTTCACCCGGCGCCGCGCCGAGCACCGCCACTGGACGCTGCACGTCAAGATCACCCTGGTGATGACGGGGCTGCTGCTCGTGGTGGGGTTCGTGGCCTTCCTGGCGCTGGAGTGGTCCAACCCGGCGACCATGGGCGGGCTGGACCTGCGCGGGAAGCTCCTCACCGCCTTCTTCCAGTCGGTGATGCCGCGCACGGCGGGCTTCAACAGCCTCGACTTCGGACAGATGAACACCCAGACGCTGCTGGTCACCGACATCCTGATGTTCGTCGGGGGAGGCAGCGCGGGCACGGCCGGGGGCATCAAGGTGACGACCTTCGCCGTGCTGGCCTTCGTGATCTACGCCAACGTGCGCGGCGAGCCCACGGTCCACGTGTCGGGCCGCCGCCTGGCCGAGGGCACCACCTCGCAGGCGACCACGGTGGTGCTGCTGGCGCTGGGCCTGGTGCTGGCGGGAACGCTGACGCTGATGACCGTCACCCCGTTCACCCTGGACCAGATCCTGTTCGAGACGACGTCGGCCTTCGCCACGGTCGGGCTGTCCACCGGCATCACGGCCGACCTGCCCCTGTTGGGGCAGATGGTCCTGGTGTTCCTGATGTTCGTGGGCCGGATCGGGCCGATCACTCTGGCCTCGGCCCTGGCGCTGCGGCGGCGCCCCCGCCTCTACGAGCTGCCCGAGGAGAGGCCGATCGTCGGTTGAGCGGGGAGCGGGGAGCGGGGAGCCGTGAGCGGTGAGCGGTGAGCGGTGAGGGGCGAGCCGTGAGCGGTCAGCGGTGCGCGGGACTGCTGGAGTCCGCGGCCCCCACCCCCGTTCGGCGTCACGCCGGTGGTGGGGCTCCGTTACCGAAGGGGTGGTTCACCCCTGCCGGGCGAGGGCGGCGGTGATCTCGGCGACGGTGGCCTTGGCCGTGCGCCCGGAGCCGATGAGCGTGGCCGACGCGGAACCGGTCCAGTCCCCGTAGCCCAGCAGGAACAGGCGGGGTTCGGCCACGGCCCGGGTCCCCTCCAGCGCGATCCGGCCCCGGCCGTCCCCCAGCCCGAGCGGGGCCAGGTGGTCCAGCACCGGCCGGAACCCCGTGCACCACAGGACGGCGTCGCAGTCCAGGACCGATCCGTCGGCCCAGGCCACGCCGGTCCGGGTGAGGCGGTCGAACATCGGCTCGGCCTTGAGCGCGCCGCGCTCGCGCGCCTCGCGGACCGTCGGCACCACCACGATGTCCCCCAGGCCGCCGAGGCCTTCGGGGGCCGACGTGCCCCGCCGCGCCGCCCGCTGCGCCCGGGTGGCGATGTCGAACAGGGCGCGCCCGTCCAGGTCCTCGGGCAGGAACCGGGGCGGGCGCGGGGCGGCCCAGGTCGTCTCGGCCGTCCTCGATAGTTCGGCGAGGATCTGGGCCGCGGAGTTGCCGCCGCCCACGACCACGACCCGCTGCCCGGCGAACTCCTCCGGGCCCCGGTAGTCGACCGTGTGCAGCTGCCTGCCCGCGAACAGCTCCCGGCCCGGGAGGTCGGGGACGCGGGGTGCCCGCCAGGTGCCGGTGGCGCTGATGACGTACCGGGCGCGCCAGCTCGTCAGCGGGGGCCGCTGGGCGGGGGAACGGGCCGCCCCCGACGGGCGCTCGCGCCCGGTCCCCTCCCGGGCGACCACGTGCAGGGCCCCGTCCTCCCGTTCGACCGCCTCCACGCGGACGGGGCGGCGCATGGGCAGCTCGTAGCGGCGCTCGTACTCGGCCAGGTACCAGGCCACGTGCCGCGCGCTCGGGTACTCCTGACCCTCCTCGGCGGGCATCCACCAGCCCGGCAGCATGCTGTGTTCGGCGGGGGAGAACAGCCGCAGCGAGTTCCAGTACTCGGTCCAGGACCCGCCCGGCTCCTCACCGGCGTCCAGGACGGCGAAGTCGAGCTTGGCGCGCCGCAGGAAGTACCCCGCGGCGAGCCCGGCCTGCCCGCCGCCGACCACCACCACGTCGTGCACGTGCTCCGCGCCGTCCATCGCCCTCCCCGTCCTCCCGTCGCCCCGTCAGCGGTGCCGCGGCGATCGCCGCGCCCGGGTTCAGCAGACGCTGTCGCCCGGCTTGGGCACGCCCAGACCGAACAGGGTACGGGCCCGCAGCCCCGCCCAGGTCCCGGCCAGGGCGAAGACCGCCCACAGCCACCCGTGCAGGCTGCCCGAGCCGATTCCGGCCAGGTAGGGGGCGATGTTGCAGCCGCCCGCCAGCCGTGCGCCGATGCCCATGAGGATGCCGCCCAGGAGCCCGGCGGCGACCAGCTTCCAGCTCAGACCGGTGTGCAGCTTCCACGCCCCGGCGGCGGCCGCGGCCACGGCGGCGCCGAGGATGATGCCGATGTTGGTCAGGCTGGTCTTGTCCTGGAGCACCGGACCGGCGAGCTGCGCGGCCTGCTGGGGCTGGTTCCAGAACGCCCAGGACTCGGGGTGCGCGCCCAGCAGCTGGAGCGTCTTGGCGCCCCACAGGTTGAAGCCGGAGGTGACGCCCCAGGTTCCGCCGGAGACCACGAGCACCGCCGCGCCGAGCACGGACAGCACCAGGGCTCCGACGATCATGGGCCAGCTGCCCCGGACCACGCGCAGCGGGCCCCGCGCCGAGGGCGGCGTGCCCACGGGCGGCGGGACGCGGCGGTTCTGCACCGCGCGGGTGCCCACGACCACGGCCGCCAGCACGGCGACGGTGATCGCCCAGGAGCCGCCCCAGCCCACGTGGTCGGAGAGCAGGAACGGGGGCAGCGCGGGCAGGTCGTTCACCAGCGGCCACGCGGCGCTGTAGATGACCGAGCCCGCGATGAAGCCGACGAGGGTGATGACGATGGCCGACTGGCCGGAGCCGACCGCGAAGAGCGTGCCCGAGGCGCAGGCGCCGCCCAGCTGCATGCCGACGCCGAACAGGAACGCGCCCAGGAACAGGGCGATGCCGATGGGTCCGGCCGAGGCCTGCGGTTCGTTGCCGAACAGTCCGGTTCCGGTGCCGATGACCAGCGCGAACAGGGTCGCGGTGGTGCCCAGCAGTACGGCGTGCGCGCGCAGGCCGGTGCCGTTGCCCACGGAGAGGAACTGCCGCCAGGCGGAGGTGAAGCCGAACCGGGAGTGGAACAGGGTGAAGCCCAGGCCCGTGCCCAGGAGCAGCAGGACGGCGGGCAGCGCGCCGTGGGCGTTCCAGACGTAGGCGGCCAGGCCCGCGGCCACGGCCAGGGCGATTCCGAGCGGCCACCAGCGGACGGGTTCGGCCTCGGCGGCCCGGGGCCGCGGGGCGGCCAGGGCCGGCCGCCAGCCCGGGGACAGGGCGGGCGGGACGGGCGCTGCGGTGGCGTCCGGGGCGGTTGCTGCGGGGGAGCGGTCGGTGGCGCCGGGAGGCGCGGAGGGGTGAGTGGTCACGGGAGAGCTGTCCAAACGGTGACGGAGCGGGTGTCGGCCGTGGCCGAGCGAGGACGGGGACACCGGTACCGCGGGGACGCCGGGCGCGGGAGACCGCGCGCGGGGGGAGGGGGACGGGGCCCGGTCAGCGCACGCCGTCGCGGCACCGGCGGCGACAGAGGCCGTCGTCGGTGCTCGTCAGCGACATGGAGATGAGCACCATGCGCAGGAAGCGGGCTTTATCGGACACGGGGCTCAGTGTAGGACAAAGTCCGGTGGGGGTGACGGCACCGTGACGAAGCGCACGCGCGTACGGCGGTCCGGGGCTCGCGGCGCGTCGTACCGGCGGCGGTGGCGCGTACCGGCGCGCGGCCGGGATGTGCGGAATCCACTGGGAGGCGTCGTTCCTGGCGGGCGGGTGTCAGGGACCGTGGCGCCCGGCGGCCACGGCGGGTGGCGGGGCGGATCCGTGTTTACCGGAGGCAGGTCGGGTAGACAGAGGGATGTGCACCTGCGCACCCCGCGGACCACGGGGGCGGCCTCCACGGCCGTGAGGTCCCGGGAACACGGCGCGGGTGCGGGGTCGGGCGCCCACGGGGGTGAGCGCGCGGCCCGCGCCGGACCTCCGCTATCGGGGGATTCGAGAGGGTCCGGTGAGACGCGGGAGCCCCCGCGCGACCCGGTCGCGCGGGGGCTTTTCCCTGTTCCGGCCCCGGGCTGGCCGAGTCCGCCTCTTGGGCAGGGCCTGGAGCAACGACGCCACGGACGACGGACCGGTCACGTGCGGGTGATCGCCGAACATCCCGAACATCCCGGACACCGCGGATCTGGAGGAGCCGGTCAGTTTCCCCCGGGGAGATGAGACCGCCAGGGGATCACGCGTGCCCGGGCTCAGTCCTCCTCCGCGTGCCGGGGCACCACGACCACGGGCACCGGCGAACTGTGCATCACGCCCTGGCTGACCGACCCCAGCAGTACGCCGCGCACACCGCCCCGCCCGCGCGAGCCCACGACCACCAGGTCGGCCTCGGCGGCGGCCTCCACCAGCGCGTCCACGGGGTTGCGCTGGGTGCGCACGGCGCTGACGTCCACGTCGGCGGTGGCGTCGTCCATCACCTCGGCCAGCACACCCGACACCAACTCCTCGGACTGGCGTTCCAGCAGGTCGTCGGGCGGGGTCCATCCGGATTCGGTGAGGGAGGCGGTGGTGAAGGGCAGCGGAACCTCCCAGCTGTGCACCACCACGACCGAGGATCCCTCCTGGAGTGCGGCCCGGTGCAGGGCGAAGTCCAGCGCGCGCCGGGAATCCACCGAGCCGTCCACACCGACCGCGATCCGCAGCGGTCCCGAGAGCTGCGGCGTGCGCCCCTCGGTGTCGGGGACGACGGCCACCGGGCAGTAGGCCTTGGCGGCCAGTCGCATTCCGGCCGCTCCTGCCAGCACCGAGCGCACCGGGCCCATGCCGCGCGAGCCCACGACCGCCAGGTCCCCGTGGCCGGTGCGGTGCAGCAGCGCCAGCGGCGGTTCCTCCAATCCCAGCGCGGTCTCCACGCGCAGCCCCGGCCGCAGTGAGCGCACGTGCTCGGCGGCCTCCTCCAGGAGGCGGCGGCCCTGGGCGGTCATCTCCTCCGTGGGCGGGAAGCGGGTGGGACCGGCGTAGACCGACATCACCAGCGGCATGGACAGGGCGTGCACGACGTATAGGGGGAGTTGCCTGAGTTCGGCCTCCGCCGCGGCCCACTCCAGGGCTCCGCGCGCCGACGCCGATCCGTCGACGCCCACCGCGACTTTGGGAGAGGGGATCGGGTCATCGGCCATGGTTTCCTGCCTTCTCGTTGCGGGGCGCGTTCTGCGGGGAGGCGGATGCTGCCTCCCACCGCAGAGCGTGCCCTACGGCGGGGGTTCGCGTCCGCCGCGGCGGCGGTGTGGCGCGAAAACCGTCCGCTTTCCCGCGTGGTTCCCCCTACCCGGGCCGCCCGCGCGGACGCACCGGTCGCCGGGAACCGTTCCGCGTCGTGGGGTTCCGAGAAGCGGTGGGGATGAGCGCCGCCGTGCGCTGTGTGAGGATGAGGATGTACGCCAGAGCCGAGGATGGTCAGCGGTGCCCTAGGTGAAGGTTGCGACAAGATAACGGCTCGCGTTTTCGCAGGTCGTTAAGCGTGAGCCCCGCGTACGCGGGGATGGATCGCGATCCCCTTAGCCCCCCCCGGTGAGAAGGGCAGTGAGCCCCGCGTACGCGGGGATGGATCGGCGTGCTCAACGACCGCCCCAACGATGCCTTCGTGAGCCCCGCGTACGCGGGGATGGATCGGCGGCGGCGAACCGGCCCCGGGCGCCGGGGTGGTGAGCCCCGCGTACGCGGGGATGGATCGGTGCCCCGGCCGAAGGTCGCCGCGGTCCCGCGGTGAGCCCCGCGTACGCGGGGATGGATCAGAACTTGCCGATCGCGGAGGCCGCCAGCAGCAGTGAGCCCCGCGCACGCGGGGATGGACCGCATGGGCACGATGCCCACGCCCGTGACCAGGAGTGAGCCCCGCGCACGCGGGGATGGACCGAGCAGATCGAGGAGTTCGAGGACGCCGAGCTGGTGAGCCCCGCGCACGCGGGGATGGACCGCCACCCCGCCGCGCACCTACCGCGACCTCGTCGTGAGCCCCGCGCACGCGGGGATGGACCGGCGGACACGTCCGCGGCGCCGGTGCGGGCGGTGTGAGCCCCGCGCACGCGGGGATGGACCGCCCAGCCGATCGGCCGCCAGAATCTGGCGTCCGTGAGCCCCGCGCACGCGGGGATGGACCGACCGACGTGTCCGCGCTGGCCTACGTCCTGGCGTGAGCCCCGCGCACGCGGGGATGGACCGGTGTGGCCTATATCCAGGTCGTCATAAAGCCGGTGAGCCCCGCGCACGCGGAGGCGGACCGGGTGTACGGGTGCTGGGGCACGGCAGATGCGCCACCCCCGACAGCACCGTCGACTACGAGGACGATTCCGAAACCGTTCGGGACACCTACACACGCACCATCACCACCGCCACTGCCACCGACGAGCCCGGCGGGGAATGGAAGCTGGCAGACCCGGAATTCCAGGAGCGGCCAGACCTGGCCATGCCCGCACTCAGCTCCTGCCGTTCGGGTAGACCGACAGTGCTCCCGCCCCCTGTACTGACGGAGACTCTCGTGGCCCAGTGCTCCATGTGCCAAGGTGAAGGCACCGTAGTGATCGAGTCTGACGGAGACGGTAGCGGCGGCGGCTGGACGCACCGCCAAGTGGTCACGTGCGGCGGCTGCAAGGGAACGGGAGAGACGTGACGGAGGACCTCAACGCACTCCACACCGCCTTGGTCGAGCGTCTGGACACCACCGCCGCGATCCGCGACGCGTTCGCCGCCCATCCCCGTCACCTGTTCGTCCCCGACATGGTTTGGCCTGACGCGACTGGTCTGCCCCTGTACCGGACCGCCGACCCTGAGCGGTGGGCGCGTCTGGTGTACGGCTCCGACGCGGTCACCACCCAGGCCAACGACGGCGGCTCGGGGCCACGCAACGAACCCAGTTCCTCGTCGTCAGCGCCCCAGGTGATGGCGGACATGATCGCCGCGGCCGGAATCACCGAGGGCATGCGGGTGCTGGAGATCGGCACCGGCACCGGATGGAACGCCGCGATCCTGGCCTCCCTGGTGGGGGAGAAGGGGTCCGTCACCAGTATCGAGATCGACCCCGGTGTGGCTGCCCTGGCCCGGGAACGGCTCACCGGAACCGGTGTCACCGTCCGCACCGCCGCCGACCCGCCTCCCGAGGAGGTGTACGACGCGGTCATCGCCACCTGCGCGGCGACCTGGATACCGGCCGGGTGGCTGGCCGCCGCTGAGGGCGCGGTGCTCGTGCTCCCCTGGAGCCCGCACCCGGCGGCCCACAGCACACCGATCGTCGCCCTCACCGTGCGCGAGGGGCACGGGTCGGGGCCGTTCGTGCGTGAGGCCGCGTTCATGCGCGACCGCACACAGCGTCCGGGTGACCTTCCCTTCCCCGGCCTCGGGCAGAAACCGACTCCGGCTGCCGACCTACCGGTCGGATCGGTCGAACTCATCAGTTCGGGGATGATGACCCAGCTGATGTTGATGATGCCCGGAGTCCGTCTGGGAACAGGACTGCGACCTTTCCAGGGCGAGCCTGGCCGGATCGTGTGGATGGGCGCCGGACCGGCGTGGGCGTACGTGTGGCCGGACGGTACTGTCACCGGCGGCGGCGACCGTGCCTTGGGCGAGGAGTTGAGTCAGGCCTATCGGCTGCTACGGGAATTCGGGTTCCCAGATCTGGGGAGTTTCGCCCTGGAAGCCGCCCCTGGCCAGGACTCCTACCGGGTGGCGTGCGCAGTTCTCGGACAGCACTGGGGGCACCCCGTATCGCCCTGACCGTCTCGCCTTCCTCATCCTGCTCGTGCTGCTCTTCAGAGCCGTACTCCGGCTCTGTGAGTCTGCGACCGCAGCTCAGGCGTGGAACGCCTGTGTGCCCGGCGCAGTAGTTCGAGGACGCCGGAACGGCCATGGGAGACGGTGTGGATGAGCGCCGCCGTGCGTTGTGTGAGGATGTGCGTCTAGGTCAAGAGCGCTCAGCATGTCCCGAGCTAAGGTTGCGGCAAGATAACGGCCCGCGTTTTCGCAGGTCGTTAAGCGTGAGCCCCGCGCACGCGGGGATGGACCGTCGGGTGTCGAGGGTGCCGACGTGGTCGTGCGGTGAGCCCCGCGCACGCGGGGATGGACCGCAGGCGGCGGTCATCGCGGACGTCTTGCCGTGAGCCCCGCGCACGCGGGGATGGACCGGCGTGCCAGGCCTGAGGGCGGCGGCGCCAGTCGTGAGCCCCGCGCACGCGGGGATGGACCGCAGGGATGGGTGCGCCCGGATGGCCGTCGCACGTGAGCCCCGCGCACGCGGGGATGGACCGCGCCTGACGGAGCTACAGCAGTCCGTGGCCACGTGAGCCCCGCGCACGCGGGGATGGACCGCTTTCCCGAGTCAGGGTCGTATTCGCGCCGATAGTGAGCCCCGCGCACGCGGGGATGGACCGGTGCTTGTCTACCTCCGTGGTGGTCCCCCTGCGTGAGCCCCGCGCACGCGGGGATGGACCGATGACGAGAGCTCCCACCTCCCCACCCAGGAAGTGAGCCCCGCGCACGCGGGGATGGACCGGCCCACGGTCCCCAGGCATGAATGCCTGTGGCGGTGTAGGAGATGGTGTTGGACGGTAGTCCGTTGGCACGCTAAGCCAGTCCGGATTTCGCAGCCGTTTCTCCGGGCCGGTTACAGCGGCACCTCTGCCACGGTCAGATCCAGGTCGCGGACCATGACCTCGCTGAGCTGCCGCAGCTGCATCTCGGTCACCTTGGCCCCGCGCAAAGATGACAAACCCGACAGCCCGGACAGGTCGCTCTCCCGTAGGTCCGTACCGGCCAGGGAGGTGCCCTGCAGGTCCACGCCGAAGGCGCAGTCGTCGAAGACCGCCTCCCGCAGATCGCACCCCTCGAACGCGGCCTCCTTGAATGAGCAGCCCACGAAAGCCACGTCACTCACGGCCCTGACCTGGGCCCAGGTGGCGTAGTCGAACTGGCAGCCCTCGAAGACCATGTCCCGCAGGGATACCCGCACCAGTGACACACCCATCAGCCTTGACGTGCGGAAGCGACAGCGGTCGAGGGTGACGTCCACCAGGCGGTGTGAGGACAGGTCCACCGACCGGAAGTCGGTGTTAGTGACCCTCTCCTCTGCCAGAGGGTTCGGGTACGGCCAAGAGGTCACCGGCTCCTCGTCGTCGCTGGGCAGGAGCACGTTCGCGCTCCGGATCCGGGCTGTCTCCATGCAACCTTCCCCGTTCTTTTTGTCCCAGATGTCGCGGTTGTCGAACCGTACGCGCCGGGGTGCTCGGCCGGAGCTGGCTGATCAGGTCGGCGACCGCGCAGGACCGTTCAAGTACGGCCATGACACTGCTCATCGTTCACATTCCCACTTCCCGGCCCAGAGTGCGGGCAAGTTCGATGGTGGTGACGAAGCCGCGTTAGCGGTTGTCGATAGGAGACGGTGGGGATGAGTGCCGCCGTGCGTTGTGTGAGGATGTACGTCTAGGCCAAGAGCGCTCAGCATGTCCTGAGCCAAGGTTGCGGCGAGATAACGGTCCACGTTTTCGCAGGTCGTTAAGCGTGAGCCCCGCGCACGCGGGGATGGACCGATCCGCCGCCGCCCGCGCCCCGCTTCGCACGAGTGAGCCCCGCGCACGCGGGGATGGACCGGTGACCGCGGTCCCGCGCCCGCAGCTGGAGGAGTGAGCCCCGCGCACGCGGGGATGGACCGGACGCCGCGGTCCGCGCGGCCCTGGACATCGAGTGAGCCCCGCGCACGCGGGGATGGACCGCCAGGTGAGTTCGGGTTTGCCGCGCACGTACAGTGAGCCCCGCGCACGCGGGGATGGACCCGTCTTGGGAAACTCCCGCCCGGCGCGGCCTGCTCTCGGTACGCTCGCCGGGACGGTGGTACCGAGACGCAAGGGGCCCTTGATGCGGGAGATCGAGACGAAGTACCGGGTGGTCGATCTCGAAGCGCTGTTGGCCGCGCTCAAGGAGGCCGGGGTACACATGGGCGACCCCGTCTACCAGGACGACCAGGCCTACGCCCCCGCGCACTGGCACCCGGAGCTAGGCAAGGTCGGCCACACCTTCGCCCGCCTGCGCACCCAGGACAGCGTGCATATGCTCACCACCAAGACACCGCTGGCCAACGCCATGGAGTGCGTCGAGCACGAGACCATCGTCGCCGACCGCGCGCAGATGCACGGCGCCCTGCTGGCGCTGGGCTACGAGCCCACGGTGCGCATCGTCAAGCACCGCCGCACCGGTACTGCGGGGCCCATCGGGGTGTGTGTGGATCTGGTCGAGGGCGTGGGCGCCTTCGTCGAACTGGAACTGGTGGTCGATGACGACCGCGACGGCCTGACGGTTCAGGCCGAACTCGACGCGTGGGCGCGAGGGCTCAACGCCGACCTGGAGCGCACCACCGACACTTACGACACCCTCGTGCGCGCCGCAGTGGCCTGAGGGCTTCAAGGAGTGGGGGCGGAATCGTTCGGCTGTACCAGCAGGGCGGCGACGTTCTCCTTGGGGTAGCGGCGTGCTCCGCCGGGGGTGCGGAAGGGTTTGAGGACGTTGTCCCAGTCGCCTCTGTGGAGGCTGCGGGTGCGGATGTTGAACAGGGCGGCGACTTCGCCGGGGGTGAGGACGTCGGGGCGGCCGTTGAGGAGGTCGCGGTAGTCGGGCATGAGGGGCTTTCTGTGTCCGGTGTTTGGTGAGTTGGGTTGTCGGGTGGGGGCCCCGCCCTCCCGGGGAAGGGGAGGGCGGGACCCAGGGCCGGTGCGGAGGACACCGGCCCTTTGTCCGCGCCGCCACGGGGGGACGGCGCGGGGCCTGGTGCGGCTGGCTTGCCGGGGAGATGGGTTACCAGGGGAAGACGGCGCGGACGGTGATCGCGCCGCAGGAGTGCTTTTTCCAGTCCCAGAAGGAGCACAGCGCCTCGACCAGGCGCAGCCCGTTACCGCTGGGGCGCAAGGGTTCGGGTGCGGGTACGCGCGGGAACGTGGGTTTCTCTCCGGGGCGGGGGCCGTTGTCGGTGACGCGGAGTTCGAGGTGGCGCGGGGTGCGTTCGATCTCCACGCGAATGCTGCCGCCGGGGAGCCCGGAGGCCGAGTGACGCAGGGCGTTCGTGGTCATCTCGGAGACGGCGACGCTGACCGGTTCGGCCAGACTCGGCCGGGAACGGGTGGCCTGCGCGGCCCAGCGGCGGGCGATCTTGACGTGGCCGAGGTCGGGACCGAGCAGGATGCCTGACTTGGTGTCGGTTCCGCACAGTCGGCGTGGAAGCGCCGGGACCTGGACGATAGGCTTGTTCATGTCTCACCTCGGGTTGTCGGGGTGGGGCACTCTGCCTCGGCGGTCGCTCGCGACTTCGGCCGTCCGAGGCTTTTTCATGCCCTTGTGGATATTTCGCCCGATATGGGCTGCGAAGCTTTCTGTATTTGCTTCGCTACAGACCTTGCCAACCTCGCCGCCCCCTGGTCTAGGCTTATCGTCACCCTCGGTATTTTTTGCATAAGCGGCCATAGGCCGCGTTGAGAGATCGGAGTGCGGCGGCATGTCCGACGAAGACCTCAAGGTTTCGAAGGAACGTTTCGGGAATCTCCTCAAGAAACTCCGGTCCAGAGCTGGGATGACGCAACAGGAGCTGAGCGCCCTGTCCATGGTTGGCCAGAGCACCATCAGCGATATTGAGCGTGGGAAAAAACGGACGCAGAGGGACTACGTCGCCCATTTGGACTCAGCCCTCACCGCGCGTGGAGTTCTTCTGGGCGCGTGGGATGCGTCCTTCTCCGACGGTGGAACCAGCGCCTACTTCCGCGAAGTGGCCGAAGCCGAGCAAACCGCGGAGGAGATCCGGGAGTACGCCTTGGGGCTTGTCCCCGGCCTTCTCCAGGTTGAGGGGTACGTTCGGGCGATCAGTAGTCTCGCCCGACCGAAAGCCGCTCCTGAGAGCATCGACAAGATCGTGGTTGCCCGCCAGTACCGGCAGGAGCTTCTTGCTCGTGCGCATCCGCCTGCGGTAACGGTCCTGCTGGATGAGACGGTGCTCTTACGTCGGGTCCAGGACCCCGAGATCATGAA
>ANAW01000101.1:0-21284 GCA_000340945.1 Nocardiopsis synnemataformans DSM 44143
CGTGCGCATCCGCCTGCGGTAACGGTCCTGCTGGATGAGACGGTGCTCTTACGTCGGTTCCAGGACCCCGAGATCATGAATGCCCAGATCCAGCACCTCATCGAACAGTCCCGGCGACCCCGGTTGCGGATTCAGATCGTGCCGTTGAAGACTGAGGGACATGCCGGTCTGGGCGGTGCTTTCAAGCTGATGGAAGTTCCCGACACGGGGACGTTCGCTTACGTGGAGAGCCAGGAGACAGGGTTCGTCCTGAGGCAGCCAGAGGTTGTGGCAGGCTACGAGCACACGTTCGCGGAGCTGAGGAGCGCCGCGCTGCCGGTCCCTGAGACCCGCGTCAGGATGGAAGAGATTCGAGGCATGATCGCATGATGACCGAGGACTGGAGCAAGTCCAGCTACAGCAACGGCACCGGTGGTGACTGCGTGGAGGCCCGTCGTGACCAGGCGGCCGTCCTGGTCCGCGACACCCAGAACCGGTCGCTCGGCCACCTCGCGCCCCCGACCGCCGAGTGGACCGCCCTGGTCAGTGCCGTTCGCGCCCAGTAGTTCACAGACAGGACCGGCCCCGCCCAGACGAACCGGGCGGGGTCGCTCACTGTCCCGCCGCGTAGTCCCGGGGCGAGGATCCCAGCACGCGCAGGAACATCGTGGAGAACGCCGACGGGCTCTCGTACCCCAACCCCGCCGCCACCCTGGTCACCGGTTCACCCCGGGCCAGCAGCGGCAGCGCGTGCAGCACGCAGGCCCGCTGCCGCCACCGCGCGAAGCTCATCCCCGTCTCCGCCCGGAAGAGCCGGTGCACCGTCCGCTCGCTGACGTGCAACCGCCTCGCCCACCGCTCGGGCGGATCGTGCACGTCCGGCGCCCCCAGGAACTCCTCGCACAGCGCCCTCAACCCCTCGTGCCCGGGCAGCGGTAGATCCAACGGCAGCGGTACGAGCCGACGCAGCTCGTGCAGCACCAGCGCGAACACCGCCGCGTCCCGGCCGTGCGGGGGATAGCGCGGGTCCAGGTCCACCGCCGTCAACAGCAACTCCCGGAGCAGCGGCGATACCTCCACCACCTGGCAGCGTCCCGGGAACCACGCGACCGTGCTCGGTTCCAGGTACAGGCTGCGCGTGCTCACCCCGGTCATGACCACCCGGTGGTCGGTCTCCGCCGGGATGAGCACGGCCCGGTGCGGCGGGACGGTCCACTCCCCGTCCGCGGTCTGGACCCGCATTACCCCCGTCGCCCCGTAAAGGAACTGCGCCCGCCGGTGCCGGTGGGCGGGCAGCACGTGCTCGGGCGGGTAGTCGGTGCCGATCGCCAGGACGGGCCGGTCGATGGAGTCCACTTCGGCGACGGGGATGTTGCGCATGGGGCCGAAGCTATCGGGTGTTGTCCGCTGCGCGAAGGAAAGTGGCCTTCCTTCGAAAGCGCGCCAGCGCTCGCCTCTCTACCGTGGTCCGGGTGCTCACCTTCGTCCTGCCCCTGCTGGCCCTGGGCCTGCTGACCGGCGTCACCACGGTCCTGTTCGGCTTCGGCGGCGGCTTCGTGGTCGTCCCCGTCGTCTACTACGTCACCCGCGCCCAGGCCGACCCGGGCGTGGACCCGATGGCCGTCGCCGTCGCCACCTCCACCGCCGTGATGGTCGTCAACGCGCTCAGCGCCACCCTCTCCCAGCGCCGGGCCGGGCGGCTGCGCCGCGACTACGTGTGGCCGCTGGCCGCCTACATCGGCGTCGGCGCGGTGCTGGGCTCCCTGGTCGCCACGGTCGTCGGGGGAGGGGCCCAGCGCGTGCTGTTCATCGCCTACATCGCCATCACCCTGCTCGACACCCTCCTGCGCAAAGGCTTCCTGACCCGGAACCCCGACGCCGGACCCCGCCAGCTGGGGCGGCGCACCACCACGGCGGGCGGTGCCGGTATCGGCGCGGTGACCAGTTTCCTGGGCGTGGGCGGCAGCGTCATGACCGTCCCCCTGCTGCGCCGCCGGGGCCTGCCGATGGGGGAGGCGACCGCGATGGCCAACCCGCTCAGCCTTCCCGTCGCGGTGGCGGGCACGGCGGTGTACGCGCTGTTCGGCGACGGGGGAGGAACGGGGCCCGGCCACCTGGGGTCGGTGGACCTCGTGGCCGGAGCCCTCCTGCTCGCCGGGTCGCTGCCCGCCATCGCCGTCACCCGCCGCCTGGTGGGCCGGGTACCCGACCGGGTGCACGCGGTGTCCTACGTGGTGCTGCTGGCGGTCGTCCTGGCGGCCTTCGTGTTCGTGTGAACCGCCCCGCTGGAGACCCTTCCGCTCGACCCCGCTGGGGGCCCTTCTGCTCCACACGGCTGCGGAGCCTCCTGCTCCGGTCCGCTCCGGCGCGCGGAGCGGATCCCGGGGCCCAGGCCGGAGCGGTCGCCCACCACCAGCGGTTACCGCCGCACCGGCCCGCCCCCTCCGGCGTGTTCAGGCCGCCGCACCGGCCCGCCCCTTCAGGCATGTTCAGGCCGCCGCACCGGTCCTGCCACCTCCGCCCCCTCCGGCGGGCTCAGGCCGCCGCACCGCAGGAGACCCGACCGTCACCGCAGCAGCACCGGCAGAGCGGTCAGCCTGCCGCCCATGATGCCGCCGACATCGCTCTGCCGGAGTTCGCCGTACGGCACGGCCAGACGCGCGTCGGGGAAGTCGGTCCTGAACACCTCCACGACCGTGGTCAGCTCCAGCAGCGCGAGGCGGGCGCCCGTGCAGTAGTGCGGTCCCGCGCCGAAGGAGAGGTCCGGCCCGGACGTGCGGCCGGGAACCGTGTTGATGCCCTGGATGTCGACCAGCACGGGGGAACGCGCGGGCAGGCGCACTCCGGCGAGTTCGGTCTCGGCGCTGGTGAAGCGCCACAGGGTGAAGGGCGCCGGGGAGTGCGCGCGCAGCGCCTGGCGGACGAGTTCCTCGGTGGAGCCCGCCTCCCGCACGGCTCCGTCGTCCCCCAGCAGACGTGCGAGAAGGAAGCCCAGCGCCGGATCGGTGGTCAATTGCCCGGCGAAGACCAGGGTGAACAGCAGGTAGTGGAGCTGCTGCTCGGTCAGGTCGTCGGGGAGCCCGTCGCGCAGCTCGGCGGCCAGGCCCTCCCCTCCGTTCTCCAGCATCGCCGCGGACAGGTCCCCGAAGGCCGCCATCGCCCGTCCGGCTTCCTCGGGGCGTCCGGCTTCCCCGGGGTCGCCGCCGTACAGGAGCCGACACGCCTCGGCCGCCTGGTCGACCCGGTCGAGCGGAGCCCCGAGCAGGTCGCAGACCACCGTCAGCGGGAAGCGCGTGGTGAAGTCGGCGGCCAGGTCGACCACGCCACCGGAGTCGGCCAGTCCGGTCAGCAGCTCACGGGCGGTCTCCGCGATCCGCCCGGCCCGGTCCTGCATCCGCTTCGCCGTGAACAGCGGGGTGTGCGCCCGGCGCAGCCGCGTGTGGGCGGGGCCTTCGGAGGTGGTGAGCGAGAGCTGCGCGGCGGCGGTCGGTTCGAGTCCGGAGGTGGCCGGGTCCCAGTCGGCCGGGGCGTAGGCCGTGTCCTTGACGATTCCGGGATGGGTGAGGACCTCCCGGGCGAGCGCCTCGTCGGTGACGATCCACACGGGTCCGCCCGCGGGGGCCTCGGCGCGCACGAGGGGTCCGGCCGCGCGCAGGGCGGCACGCGCGGGATGGGGTTCGTCCAGCCGCCGGAGCCCGGGTGCGAACGGGTCGACGGTGGCGCGGGGTGCGTCGGTCATCGGATTCCTCCTGGAGGGTCAGCTCGCCGCGCGAACGCTTCCACGGCCTCGCGGTGAGGTTGGTGGGGTCGGACGGATCGCCGCGCGGGCGTTTCCACGGGCTCGCGGTCGGACTCCCGGTCGGGCCGGTGCGGGCTGGTGCGGGTCGGTGAGGTCGGTGGGGTCGGACGGGCCGCCGCGCGGGCGCTTCCACGTGCCCGGTTCGGACGGTGGCGGATCGCGGCTCGGGGTCAGCGCGGGATCGGGCGGGTCGGTGCGCGGGCGCGCCCGCGCGTCGAGAACTGGCAGGGATACCCGTGGGAGACGTCGGGTCAGTGCGCGGGCGCGCCCGCGCGCCGGGGAAGCAGGAGCATGAGCGCGGCTGCGGCGACGTAGCAGGCGCACTGCCAGGGCAGGATCGCGCCGAGGGCGTCCCCGTAGGCCGCGGGAGCCGCGGCGCCGTCGGTGAGGGAGCGTTCCAGCCGGGCGAAGAACACGGCGCCGAGGACGGCGACGCCCAGCGCGTTGCCGATCTGGGTGACGGTGGTCAGGACCCCTCCGGCCGCTCCCGCTCCGCGGGCGGGCACCCCGGCCAGGATGACGTTGATCAGGGACGGGGCGGTCAGTCCCAGCCCCAGGCCGCCGACGAGCAGCGGGGCGCCGAGCGCCCAGAACGAGGGGTCGGACCCGCCGCTGACGACGAGGAGCAGCAGGAACTGGGAGAGCGCCAGCAGGAGCGCGCCCGTCACGAGCAGGGCGCGGCCGAAGCGGTGGGCGAACTGGACGCCGACCCCGGAGGCGGCGATCGAGCCGACGGCGTAGGGCAGGATCACCAGCCCCGTCTCCAGGGCGCTGCGCCCGGTGCCGAGCTGGAGGTAGAGGGAGAGCAGCAGGAAGAAGGAGCCCAGCGCGCCGAAGAACAGCAGGGAGACGGCCAGGCCGCAGGCGAACGCGCGCACCCGGAGGAGGGCGGGGTCCAGGACCGGCTGCCTGCCGCGCGCGACGAGCCGCCGTTCCCTGGCCAGGAACAGCGCACCCGCCGGAACCGAGAGCAGCATGAGGCCGTGGCCCCACCAGGGCCAGCCCCAGTCCCGCCCCTGGATCAGGGGCAGGAGCAGCAGCACCGTGCTGAGGGAGGCCAGGGCGGCCCCGACCAGGTCCGGGCGGTCGCCGTCGGGGACGCGGGACTCGGGCAGGAGGCGGGCGCCCAGGACCAATCCGGCGAGCGCGACGGGGACGTTCACCCAGAAGACCGCTCGCCAGCCCAGGCCGAGGGGGTCGGCCTCCACCAGGATCCCGCCGAGCAGCGGACCGGCCACCGAGGCCAGGCCGAGCACCGCGCCGTAGGCACCGAGCGCGCCCGCGCGGGCCCCGGGGGCGAAGGAGGCGCGGATGATGCCGAAGACCTGGGGGATCATCAGTCCGGCGGCCAGTCCCTGCGCGACGCGCAGGGCGACCAGGGCGTCCGGACCCGGCGCCAGTCCGCAGCCCGCGGAGGTCAGCGCGAACGCGGCCAGGCCCAGGAGGAACATCCGGCGGCGCCCGAACCGGTCGCCCAGGCTGCCGCCGGTGATCAGGCCCGCCCCGACGGCGAGGGTGTATCCGGCCACCATCCACTGGAGCGCGGCCTCGTCGGCGCCCAGGTCCTCGGCGATCGCCGGGGCGGCGACGCTGACGATGGTGGCGTCGAGCAGTTCCATGAAGTCGGCCGTGAGGATCACGGCCAGGACGAGGACCGCCGTGCGGCCGGTGAGGGGGAGGGAGGCCGTGGCGCCGTCGGCGCGGGCACGGGACGATGTGCTCATCGAACGCCACGCTCCCCGGAACGGGGGGAGCGCGGTAAAATTCCTGCGTTACGCAGTATCTGTGTCACGCAGTTAAGTTAGCATGAATTTGCTGCGCGACGCAGCGAAAAGCGAAGGATGGTTCCATGCCACAGCTCCCCCCGGACCGGGAGGCCCTGCTCGCCGCGCTCACCGGTGACGCGATACCCGGCTGGGCGGTCCAGGTCGTCCTGCTCAACAGGGTCGTCGCCGACCAGCTCGGTGTGACCGACACCGACGTGCAGTGCCTGCACGTCCTGGGCCGCCACGGACCGACCACGCCGGGGGCCCTGGCCGCGCACGTGAACCTCACGACCGGGTCGGCCTCGCGGATGATCGACCGGCTCGCCGCCGCCGGGTGCGTCCGCCGGGTGGCCGACCCCGGCGACCGCAGGCGGGTGCTGATCGAACCCACTCAGGAGGGCCTGGACCGGGTCACCGCCGCCTACGCGGGGCTGGTGGCCCGCACGCGCGAGGACCTGGCCGCCTTCACCGACGAGGAACTCGACGTCCTGGTCCGGTTCGTGCGGGCCTCGGAGAGGGATACCGCGGCCGAGGCCCACCGGCTCCGATCGGAGGACGTCGGCGGCGCGCGCGCCTGAGCGGCCGGGGCCGGGTCGAAGAAGCCCACCGCACAGCAGCGTCGGCAGCGTGCGCGCGTGAGCGACCGGTCCCCGGACGGCTGTGCTCCGGTGCGCTCCCCGCCCGGTCCGCTGGCCAGAGCCGGTCCGCTGGCCGGGGCCGGACCGGTGTCCGAGGGCGGGCACTCCTGTCGCTCGGGAGAACCCGTCGCTCCCGTCGCGGGGGAGCCGGGCGTTCCCGCCAGGGGGCTCCGGACGCTCCGTGGGAGGGGGCCGCACCGGTGCCCGGGGGTGCGTGTCGGTGCCCAGTCCCCTTACCACCTGCGGAAATACTGACCGCATGGATCTAGAGGGAGCCCGCGTCCTGGTGGCCGGGGCCACGGGCGTACTCGGCGGACACATCAGCAGGGCACTGAACCGGGAGGGCGCGCGGGTCGTGCTCGCCGGGCGCGACGAGGAGGCGCTCAACGCGCTCGCGGAGGAACTCGACGGGTCCTCCACGGCCACGTTCGAGGCGGCGGACACCGAGGGCTGCGCCGCGCTGGTGCGCCGCACCGCCGAGGAGCAGGGCGGACTGGACGCGCTGGTCATCGCCTTCGGGGTCGTGTCCTTCGACACCGGTTCCGGCTCCGGTTCCGACTCCGAGTCCGGCAGCGAGGACGCCGCGGTCGAGAAGATGTTCCAGGTCAACACGCTGGCGCCGATGGCGATGCTGCGCGCGGCAGCCGACGCGGTCGAGCCCGGCGGGGCGGTGGCGGCGGTCACCGCCGTGACCGCGGAGTACCCGACCCACGGCATGGCGGCCTACTCGGCCAGCAAGGCAGCCCTGTCGGCCTGGCTGACCGCCGCCCGCGCGGACTACCGCGCCAGGCGCGTCGCGGTCCTGGACGTGCGCGCGCCGCACATGGACACCGGGCTCGCCGACCGCCCCCTGGCCGGAACAGCGCCCGGGAACCTGCCCGAGCCCTACCCCGTGGACGAGGTCGTCGACGCGCTCGTGCGGGCCCTGCGCTCCGACGCCAGGGCGGTGGCCTTCGACCCGCGGGAGCGCCAGCTCAGCGTTCGGTAGCCGGTGGCGCCGTGCCGATCGGTCGCCGACCGGTGGCAGGCGGTGGGCCGGACCTCGCGCCGTCCGGTGGCCTCGCTCCGTGGCGGCAACCGCTACCGCGCGGCGGCTCCCCGAGGGTCGGGAAGGCGGTCCCCGGGGCGCGGCTGGGACTTCTGGGGCCTCCCACGTGCGGGTTCGGTGAAAACGGCACGGGGGTGTGTCTTGACCCACACACTGATCAAGTGATTTAGTCACTATATGAATCGAACCGAGCCTTCGTTGTCGGAGCGCCTCGCCGACGACATCGTCGAGATCATCGGCCAGCAGCGGCTGGAACCCGGGGACCTCCTCGCCTCCTCCCGTGAGCTCGCCCGGCGCTTCGAGGTCACCACGCCCACGGTCCGCGAGGCGCTGCGCCGCCTGGAGGCCACCGGCATCGTGGAGTTCCGGCACGGGTCGGGCACCTACGTCGGCCCGGGTTTCGCCCGCACCCTCCTGGTCAACCCGCACCGGCCCCGGGGCGGCAGGGACTCCGTCCTCGAACTCGCCGAGGCCCGGCTGGTCATGGAACCCGCCATCGCCGCCACCGCCGCGCGCACCCGCGACGCCGACCAGCTGGCGCAGCTGGAGAGGTCCACGCGCAACGCGCTCCACCCGCCGAGGTTCGACGCCCCCGAACGCATGCACTTCCACGTCGCCCTGGCCGCCGCCAGCGGCAACGTCCTGCTCCGCGAGGCCGTGGAGGCGCTGCTGCACGTGCGCGCCCGCGAGCAGGTCGAGATCCGGTACCGCTACGACGACCGCGAACGCGACCACGCCGAGCACACGGAGATCTTCGCGGCGGTGCGCGACGGCGACGCCGAGGCCGCCGAGCGCCTCACCCGCGAGCACCTGACCTCCATCCGGGACGCCGTCGCGGCGGCCTCCGAGGCGGTTACGGCTGGGGAGGAGCGATGAGCGCGGCGCCGGGCGGCCACCGGCTCGCCGAGATGACCACGGTCGAGGCCGAGCACGCCGTGACCGCGAGCCCGGTCGTGCTCATCCCCGCCGGGGCCTTCGAGCAGCACGGTCCCGCGCTTCCGCTGGCCACCGACCTGGTCCGCGCCGAGAGCGTGGCCCAGCGCGTGGCCGAACGACTCGGGGGCAGCGCCGTCATCGGCCCGTCCCTGCCGGTGGGCGTCTCGCCCCACCACATCGCCTTCGCCGGGACGATCAGCCTGAGCACGACCGTCTTCCGCGCGCTCGTGCGGGAGTACCTGGACGGGCTGTACCGGCACGGATGGCGCAAGGTCCTGGTCATCACCGGCCACGGCGGCAACAACGCGGCGCTGACCACCGTCGCCCAGGACCTGCTGGCCGAGCTGCCGGACCTGGAGTTCGCCTGGACGCCGCTGACCTCACTCGCCGGTGACGTCGTGGCCCGCATGCCCACCAGCGAGGTGCACGGCCACAGCGGGGAGGCGGAGACCGCCCAGATGCTGCACCTGGCCCCCGAGCTGGTCCGCGAGGACCGCCTCGCGCCCGGAACCACCGCACTCTCCGAACTCGGCGGACTCGCCCGCGTCGCCCGGCGTCCCGGCCACCCCGTGACCCAGGTGCGCTACGACCGCCTCAGCGCCAGCGGCGTCCTCGGGGACCCGCGCACGGCACGGCCCGAGGACGGGGCCGCCATCGTCACCGCGATCGTCGACCGCGTCACCGACTACGTCGAGGAATGGCTCAAGGCCTGACCGGCCCTTCCCGGCGCCTCCGGTAGCGGGTTCCCCGCACCGGCACAACCGCACTCCTTCCCCGGGTCCGCGTCCGCGCGGGCCCGGCCCGGACCGCACCCGCACGACCCTCACCGTCTTCTGCCCCTCCGGCACGCGCCGAGGGTCTCTCCGCCATGCCCGGCACGGGCCCGTCCGGGGCCCGGCCATCCCCTGGACACCGCTCCGAGGAGGACAACCGTGAGTACTCGCCACCGTCATCACCGACTCCGCGCCCGGTCCGGACGCACGCCTCTGACGGCCGCGCTCGCCGGGGCCGCGCTGCTGCTGGCGCCCGTGACCGCCGTGCCCGCCGTCGCATCGCCCGTCACCACCGCCACTGGGTCAGCTGTGGTTCCGTCGGTCACCTTCGCTTCGCCCGACACAGACGTCACTGCGTCAGCTGTGGTTTCGCCGCTCACCTCCGCCACAGCGCCCGCCGTGGCCTCGCCCGTCACCGCCGCCACTGCGCCAACCGCGGGCTCGACCGCTGCCGTCGCTCCCGTCACCGGCGCGTCAACCGCCGATTCACCCGCTCCCACCGCCGCTACTGCACCCGTTACCGCCGCGTCCGAACCAGTACCTCCGACCGCCGGTACCGGCACCCCGGACGCGCCCACGCGGCAGCCCGTCCGCCACTCCGCTGGCTGCGGCACGGCACCGTCCCAGGAACCGGGCCTGAGCCGCCAGCACACCATCGCCAGCGGGGGACTGGACCGCTCCTACCGGCTCCACCTGCCCGACGACTACACCGCGGACCGCGCCTGGCCCGTCGTCCTGGCCTTCCACGGCCGCGGCAACACCGGCGCGGGCACCGAGGCGTTCTCCGGCCTGTCCGAGCTGCCCGCCGTCGTCGTCTACCCCGAGGGCGTGGTCGGGGCGGGCGAGGGCGACCGCCAGGCCTGGCAGGGCGCCCCCTACTCCGCGCCCGGCGTGGACGACGTGGCCTTCACGCGCGACCTGCTCGACGAACTCGAAGCCGACCTGTGCGTCGACCAGCGGCGCGTCTACGCCACCGGCAAGTCCAACGGCGGCGGGTTCACCGGCATCCTGGCCTGCACCGCCTCGGACCGCGTCACCGCGATCGCCCCCGTCGCGGGCGCGTTCTACCCCAACGACCTCGGCTGCGACCCCGAGCGCCCGGTCCCGGTCATCGAGTTCCACGGCACCGACGACGCCACCATCCCCTACGGCGGCGACGCCGACCGCGGCCTGCCCGCCGTGGCCGACTGGAGCGCCGACTGGGCGCGGCGCAACGGCTGCCGCCCCACCGAGCGGGCCGTCCGCACCGAACCCGACGTCACCACCCACCGCTGGCGCGGCTGCGACCGGGGCGCGCGGGTGTGGCACGTGGCGGTGGACGGCGGTGGGCACACCTGGCCCGGCGCCGACTCCTACAGCGGCGGCGGCCACACCACCCAGACCGTAGAGGCCCACGAGGAGCTGTGGCGCTTCGTGAGCCGCCACCGGCTGCCGCTGCACTGAACCCCGCCCGCCCCGCACGCTCCCGAACCTTCGCCCGCACACCCCCCTACCAAGGAGTTCCCGTGTCCCGACAGAAGCCCTCCGCCCCGGACGGCGGCCCGAGCACCACCGACGAGGTCCCGCTGCCGCGCATCATCCGGGCCATGGCGGTGATCGAGCGGGTCGGCAACGCCCTGCCCCACCCGTTCTGGCTCTTCTGGATCCTCGCCGCGATCCTCGCCGTCTCCAGCGCGATCATGGCCGCCCTCGGGGTCTCCGTCGTCTCGCCCAGCGACGGCGAGACCGTGGTGGTGCGCAACCTGCTCAGCGGCGAGGGCCTCGCGATGGCCGTCTCCACCATGATCGACAACTTCGCCGCGTTCCCGCCGATGGCGACGATCGTCGCGGTGATCATGGGCGTGGCGGTCGCCGAGCGCAGCGGCTTCCTGGCCGCCCTCATGCGGGTCAGCGTCTCGCGGGTCCCGACCGGCTGGGTCGTGTTCGCGGTGGCCTTCGCCGGAACGATGGCGCACGTGGCCTCGGCCGCCGCCTACGTCATCCTGGTCCCCCTCGGCGGACTGGCCTTCCGCGCGGTCGGCAAATCGCCGATCCTGGGCGTGGTCGTCGCCTACACCGCCATCGCCTCCGGCTACGACGCCAGCCCCATCCCGACCCCCAACGACGCGATCTTCGCGGGCATCACCACCGCCGCCGCGCAGATCATCGACCCCACGGCGTACGTGTCGCCGCTGAGCAACTGGTTCTTCAACATCGCCTCCTCCGTGGTCCTGGCCACGGTGATCACCCTGATCACCAAGTTCGTCCTGGAGAGGCGGCCGGACCTGGACCCCGACCCCGACGCCGACCTGGAGGACCTGGGTTCGCTGCGACTGAGCACCGAGGAGCGCTCCGGCCTGCGCCGCGCGCTGCTGGCCCTGGGCGTGGCCCTGGCGGCGCTGGCCGCGATCGCGTTCCCGTCCGGCTCGCCCCTGCGCGGAGAGGACGGCGGGATCGCCGAGTCGCCGCTGCTGGCCGGTATCGGCGCGGTGGTGGCGCTGCTGTTCGGCCTGGTCGGCATCGTCTACGGACAGCGGGTCGGCACCATTCGCAGGCCCGCGGACGTGCCCGCGCTGATGGTGCAGGGGATCAGGCAGATGGCGCCGGTGCTGGTGCTGTTCTTCGCCATCGCCCAGTTCCTGGCCTACTTCGACTGGACCCACATCGGCGACGTGATCGCGGTGCGTGCGGCCGAGGCGCTGGAGACCAGCGGCATCCCGATCGTGGTGCTGTTCCTGTTCATCCTGGTGCTGCTGACGCTGATTAACATCATCGTCACGAGCGGTTCGGCGATGTGGTCGATCTGCGCCCCGGTGCTGGTGCCGATGCTCATGCTGGTCGACGTCCCGGCCGAGACCACCCAGGCGCTGTTCCGCATCGCCGACTCCGGCTCCACGGCGATCACCCCGATGAGCCCCTACTTCGTGATGGCGCTCGGTTTCCTCCAGCGCTACCGCAAGAGCGCGGGGATCGGCACGCTGGCCTCCTACACGCTGCCGCTGGCGGTGGGGATGACCGTGGTCTGGACGCTGCTGTTCCTCGCCTGGTGGACGCTGGGCATCCCGCTCGGCCCCGGCGCTCCGGTGCGCTGAGCCCGGGCACGCTGAACCCGGGTCAGGGGATTCTGTCCCCGGGTGCGTTGAGCCGGGGGCGCTGAGCCCCGGCGCACCGGGTAGGGGCGCACCGGTGCGGTGCCCGGCGGCGGCCGAAACCGATGCGTGCGGGGCCCGGGACCGCGCTCCCGGGCCGCCGGTGGCACCCGTGCCGCGGCCCTGTGCCAGGATCCGGCCATGAGCCCCCGACTCCCCGAACCCCCTCAGCCCGACGAACCGGCCCTCGCCGCGCTGGGCGCCCTGGTGGACCGCTCCGTCGTCCGGATCGCCGACGCCGCCCGCGACGCGCGCACGTTCGACCGCGAGACCGTCCGGGCCGTCTCCGACCTGTGGGACAACGCCGTCCTGCCCCTGTTCCGGGCGGTGACCGGCCGCCCGGGACCGGAGCGGGAACGGCGCGCCCGGGCGGCCCTGGAGTGGATGGCCTGTCTGAGGCCGACGCGCTGGGACTGGATGGTGGAGCAGGGCGCGGCCGCCGGGCACCGCGTGGACGCGCTCGTCCAGCCCCCGCCCGTGTACTTCGACAGGCCCTACCGCGATTACCGGGGCGAGGTCCGCCCGGCGTACTCCCGGTGGACGCCGCAGGCGGCGGCCGACCTGGCGGGCGACTACGCACTGGACGCGGCCACCGTGCGCCATCTGCGGATCGAGCGGGAGGGCGCCCGCCTGTGCGGGTTCCTGGTCCTGGAACTCGCCCGCTCCTACGACCCCGGCGACGGCGCGCCCGGGGCCCCTCCCACGCTGGACGTGCACCTGGAGGACCTGACCGAGGTGGACGTGGACACCGACGCGGCGTCCGGGGTGCGCCTGGACTCCGACGCGCGCGGGGTCGTGATCGGTCTGGGAACCGGGGGAGCACTGCGGGCCCGTGCGGTCTCGCTGCGGCTCGATGACGGCTCCTGGCACCTGTCGGGGGCCGGGCGCCGCGCCGACGCGCGGACCCCGTCCCGCGAGGACGGGCCCCGGCCCGCCCGCCAGCCGCAGGAAGGGGAGGTGGAGGGCGCTGCCCGGGGCGCGGCGACCTTCCTGCTCTGGGCCATGCTGATGATCCGCAGGGTCCGTTACCCCGGCGAGGTCGCGCGCGTGCCGGTGGGGGCGTACTGCCGTGCCCTGGAGGGGGCCGGACAGGACATCCTGGCGGCGGGATCGCTGCCGCCGCGGCGGTGCGAGGCCGCCTTCCGATCCCTGGTGACCGAGTGGCTGCGGCGCGGCGGAACCGAGCTGGCGCCGGACTGGGGAATGCTCCTTCGAGGTGTTCCGGACGCGAAGGAGCTGGCCCGCGGGGTGCGCGGCGAACTGCTCGCGCGGGGAGAGGTCCCGCCCGCCCCGGTCGCCTCCGAGGAGGTCACCGGCGTCCCGGACCGGGCCGAGCCGCGCATGGTCTCCTACACGGCCGAGCACACCGACGGGCGCGTCCACCGTGAGGCCAGCGCCATGGTGCACCTGGCCGTGCCCGGCCGGGAGGAGGACGCCCCGTGGCGGATGCGCGTCCTGACCGCGACCGACCCCGTCCGGCTGCGGGTGCGGACCGAGGCGTTCGACGGGACCGGCCGCGCCCGTGTGGACAGGAGCGGGGGCGAACGGGAGTCCTTCGCGGTGGACGGCGACGCCCTGACCCTGGACGCCCGCGCCTGGGTCCAGGAGACCCCACCGAGCTGACCCGGGCCGGAACTCTCACCTCCGGGCGGTGTTCTCCGGGAAAGCGGTGTTCTCCGGGAAAGACGACGGCGTGCCCTCCCGCTCCGTGAGGGCACGCCGCCGTCGGACCGGGAGGCGCGTCAGGCCTGGGGGTCCAGCATCGCCGCCGCGGCGGCCAGGTCGGTCTCGGCGCCGGTGGTCAGCGCGTACAGGGCGTACCCGACGGGGGAGGCGTCCCACAGGTGCCTGGCCTGCGCCGCCAGGCCGGGGCGGACGTGCCCGCCCGCCCGCTCGTAGGCGGTCAGGGCGGCCCGCAGCATCGCTTCGCCCGCGGCGCCGTACTGGGCGGACAGGTCGCGGGCGGGGTCGTCCACGCGGGCGGTCGTCCAGTCCAGAACCCCGGTGACCGCGCCCTCCTCGTCCAACAGCACGTGCGCGGGGTAGATCTCGCCGTGGGTCATCACGGTCCGCTCAGGCCAGCAGGTGTCGTCATCGAGCCAGGCCCGCCAGGCCTCGGTCAGGGCGGGGGAGACGGTGAAGGCCTCGCTCACACGGGCGACGTCGTCCCGCCACGCCTGGCGCACCCGGGCTGGGGTGCGGACCTCGACGCCCGCGGCCTCGGCCCGCTCCGGGGTGATGGAGTGCAACCGGGCCAGCAGACGCCCCAGGCGCTCGGCGTAGTCCGGGCTGGCGGGGTCCATGTGCCAGACGGGCTCCCCGGCGTCGGTCAGGGTCAGGCCCGGGGCGCCGGGCAGAGCCGGGTAGGCGATCAGCTCGGGAGAGCGGACCCGCCAGTCGGGGACCGCGACGCCGTCCCCGGCCAGGGCCGGGGCGACCAGGTCGAGGACGCGCGCCTCGGCGGCCATGCCCTCGGAGACGTCGGCGCGGCGCGGTACGCGCAGCACCCACTTCCGGCCGGTCGTGTCGCGGGCCATGACGACGCGGTAGTCCAGGCCCGCCCCGTTCACCGTGGCGCCCCGCGCGGACAGGTGCAGGCCGTGGGCGGCGGCCAGGGCGATGATGTCGTCGATCGTGCTCATGGCACCAAGCTCCCACCCGTGCCCGCGCCGCGCCAGGCGACAGGTCGCGTGGGCGCCACCAGGCGCGCAGCCCACGAGCGGTCGCGCTCCGGCCCGACCCCGAGCCGCCGCGGACCACCGGCACAGGGCTGCCGTCGCCTTTTATGGTGGTCGGGGCCGCAGACCCCGCCCCGGGTCAACCGGCCCGGAGCGGGTCGGACTCCGACGCCGGGGCGGCGAAGTACTCGTGCGCCGTGCGGGCGAGCAGCGTGGCACCGTCGGCGATGACCCCGTTGGCGGCCTCTCCCACGCAGACGGCGGCGAACTCGGGCTGGTGGTTGCTGACCGGAAAGCAGCCCAGGCCGATGTAGGGGTGGATGGCCGGAACGCGCTGGGAGACGTTTCCCATGTCGGTCGAGGCGCGGTTCATCGTCTGCTGTTCGGGGGGCGCGTCGAACCGCCGCCCGAGCGCGAGGGCGTGACGCGTGTAGATCTCCAGGGCGCGCTCGTCCGTGCGGAACTCCGAGTAGGGCTGCGACTCCGGGGTGAACTCCACCGTGGTGTCCGTCGCCAGCGCTCCGGCCCGGAAGCACTGTTCCACCCGGCGGCGCAACGGCTCCAGCTGGGCCAGGCTCTCGGCCCGGGTGTACCAGCGGCCCTCGGTCACCGCGGGGATGGCGTTGGGCGCCTGCCCTCCCACCGTCTGGATCCCGTGGACGCGGGTGCCCGGCGGGAGCTGCTGGCGCAGCAGGCCGAGGGCCACCTGGGCGACCACGAAGGCGTCGTTGGCGTTGCGGCCCTCGTGCGGGTAGGCGGCTGCGTGGGCCGACCGGCCGGTGAAGCGGACGTGGTCGTGGGCGACGGCGTAGGGCTCGGCCCGCGGGGCGTCCACCGGCCCGGGGTGGGCCATCAGCGCCAGGTCCAGGTCCAGGAAGGCGCCCGCGTCCAACAGCTCGACCTTGCCGCCGCCGCCCTCCTCGGCCGGGGTGGCGATCACGTCGATGCGCAGGTCGAGCGGGTCCGCCCAGGGGCGCAGCGCGATCGCCGCGCCCGCCGACATCGCGGCGATCAGGTTGTGACCGCAGGCGTGGCCCAGGCCGGGCAGCGCGTCGTACTCGACGACGAAGCCGACCCGGCGCCGACCGGACCCGTAGGCGGCGTGCACCGCGGTGGGAAAGCCCAGGTAGGCGGTGTCGACGGTGAAACCGAACTGCTCCAGCAGCTCCGCCGTCCACCGCGCCGCGCGGTGCTCCTCCCAGGCTGTCTCGGGGTGGGCGTGCAGCGTCTCGGAGTAGGAGATCAGGCGTCGCAGGTGCTCCGCGGCACTCGGCAGCGCGCCGGGTTCAGCGGTCATCGCCCGGCACCCCGTATCCCGGTGAGGCGGCCGGTTCCAGGCCGCGCCGGACGTAGTCGTCGCGCTGGGGGAGCCAGACCCCGAGCAGTTCTCCCAACTCCCCGATCGGGTTCTCCCGCCAGTCCACGCGCAGGTCCGTGTCGCGCCAGCCGTTCGCGGACACGGTGGACAGCCCCGCGGAGTACACCGGTCCGGCCTCGCCTCCGGCGGCCAGGCCCGCGGCCAGGGCGGTGAGCAGGCGTTCCTCCAGCTCTCCCCGGACCGAGCCGAAGGCCTCGCACATGGCCGCGGGGACGCCGGGGTCCGAGAGCATGTTCCCTGCGGCGGCGCAGTGGGGGCCGGTGGCCTCGCCGTGGACGCCGAGGGTGAGGCTGCCGCTGAACGTGGCCGCGGCGCCGGAGGCGTCCACCACGGTGAGCTGCCGGTAGGCGATGTCCGGTTCGCCGCCGGTCACGGCGTCGAGTGCGGTCCGGGGGTTCGCGCCCGCGGCGAGCCGGTCCAGCAGCGCCGTTCCCAGCCGCGGGTCGGTGATGTTCTGTGAGGCGACCGCGCCGACGGAGTCGCGCAGGTGGACGACCCGCGCGGCGACGGCGGGGGAGGACGAGGCCGCGGCGATGCCGAACCTGCCGTCCTGGTGGGCCGCGATGGAGAAGGTCACTTCCCCCCTCCCGAGATCACGGCCGTCGCGTCGATCTCCACGAGCCATTCGGGCCGGGCCAGGGCCTGGACGACGATGCCCGTGGAGACCGGGTGGACCCCCTTCAGCCAGCGTCCCATCTCGCGGTAGACCTCCTCGCGGTAGCGCGGGTCGGTGACGTAGACGGTCACTTTGACGATGTCGCGCAGACCGCTGCCCGCCTCCCTGAGCAGGAGGTCGATGTTGGCCATGGCCTTCTCGGCCTGCGCGCGGACGTCGCCGACGCCCACGGACTCCCGGGTGTCCAGGTCCTGGCCGATCTGGCCGCGCAGGTACACGACCCCTCCGGCCACCACCGCCTGGCACAGGTCGTTGTCGAGGTTCTGCTCGGGGTAGGTGTCCTTGGTGTTGAACTTGCGGATGCGCGTGTGCGTGGTCAAGGTGTGATCACCCCTGGGTGTGGGACGGGTGCGGGTGCGCGTGCGCGTCGTGGTGTTCCGTGTAGCCGCGCTGGATGCAGATCTGGTCGGCCACGTACTTGGCGTCGTGCCAGGCCCCCCAGATGAAGCTCGAACCGCGGCGGGACTGCCACGGCAGCCCCATGAAGTAGACGCCGGGCTCGGAGGAGACCCCGCGCTGGTGCCTGGGCCTGCCGCCCTCGTCGAACGCGTCCACCCGCAGCCAGTCGTAGTCGGCGGTGAAGCCGGTCGCCCACAGGACGGTCCGGACCCCGGCGGCGGCGAGGTCGAGTTCGGGGAGGGGGTCGGTCACCGACTCCGGGTAGGCGCCCAGGACGCGGGCCCCGGGCTCCTCGGGCAGGTCGAGGCCGTTGCGCTCGACGTGGGCGTCGGCCTCGTCCAGCAGCGACAGGTAGTTGGCGTCGCCGCGGGCGATGTTGTCCCGCAGGTCGGGCGCGAAGCGGACGGTTCCTGCGTCGAAGGACTCCGTCCGGCCGACCAGCGTGACGCCGCGCTCGGCCAGGGACCGGAAGTCCACGGTGTGGCCGCCGTGCGCGCCGCTGACCGCGATCGTGACGTGCTCGGCGCCCTGCGCGGGGGCCGAGGCCTCCCACTTGCCGAGGACGCCCAGCCACCAGACGAAGTCGTGTCCCCGGTACCTGCGCGGCGGGCGGTCGTGCGGACCGACGGAGAGGTACACCCGTCGGCCGCTGGCGCGGAGTTCGTCGGCGATCTGGACCCCCGACGAACCCGACCCGACCACGAGCACGCCGCCCTCGGGCAGCTGCGCGGGGTTGCGGTAGGCGCTGGAGTGGATTTGGACCAGGTCAGCGTCCTCGGGAACGACCGGGGGGACGACCGGCCGCTGGAACGGGCCGGTGGCGGCCACGACGTAGCGGGCGTCGAAGTCCCCGTCCGAGGTCTGGACCCGGAACCCCCGGCGTCCGGTGTTCCGGCGCACCGAGGTCACCTCGACCCCGCACCGGATCGGCGCGCCGATCTTCTCGGCGTAGGTCGCCAGGTAGTCCGCGACGCCGTCCTTCGAGGCGAAGTCCTCGGGGTCCAGGCCGGTGAACTCCAGTCCGGGGAACCGGTCGTGCCAGACGGGCCCGTTCGTGACCAGCGAGTCCCACCGCTCCGAGCGCCAGCGTTCGGCCACACGGCTCCTCTCCAGGACGACGTGCGCCACCCCGCGGTCGCTGAGGTGCTCGCTCATCGCGATCCCGGCCTGTCCCCCTCCGACGACGACGACCTCGATCTCTTCCAATGACATGCACAACCTCCAGGCTCTGGTCAACGCGTGTGTTCGGGGCGGGTGCGTCCCGCGTGCTCCCCTCGACCCCGCGGGCGCTGTCCGCGGGCGCTCTTCCTCGGGTCCGGCCGCGGCCGGACCCGGGCAGGTGGGGGGAGGGGGATTCAGCGCGGGGCCCGGTCGCTCTCGTGCAGCAGGTCGGAGCCGCTGGTCTCGGGCATGGTGCGCAGTGTGACCGCGCCGATGACGCCGATCACGACCATGGTGAAGGCGGGGACCATACTGCTGCCGGTAAGGGAGATCAGCCAGGTCATCAGGTACGGCAGGGTTCCAGCGAAGAACGCTCCGGCGATGCTGTAGGCCATCGACAGCCCGCTCTGCCGGGTCCGGGTCGGGAAGAGTTCCGCCACCGCGGACGCGTGGGTGCCCAGGATGACCGCCAGGATCGCGGCCAGGCCGAAGGTCGCGGCGAACGCCGCCCACGAGGTCTGCACCTGCATCAGCAGGAACAGCGGCACGGCGGCCACGATCAGCAGCCCGGCGGCGGTGTAGAGCACCGGCTTGCGGCCCACGCGGTCGGACATCCTGCCCGACAGCGGGATGATCCCCATGGCGACGACCGAGGCCACCGCGGAGAGCAGGGCCGCCCGGTCGGCGGGCACCCCCACGATCTCCTCCTGGTAGGTGATCAGGTACACTAGGACGATGTAGAAGGTCGAGTTCATGAAGGTCTCGATGCCGACCGTCTGGAGGAACTGCCTGCCGTTGGAGCGGAACACCTCGACGACCGGCTGGCTCGGGACGTTGTTCATGTCCTCCAGCGCGCGGTACTCGGGCGTGTCCTCGATGCGCAGACGGATGTAGAGGCCCACCGCGGCCATGGGCACCGTCAGCAGGAAGGGGATCCGCCACGCCCAGTCGAGGACGGCCTCGGCCGGGAAGGCCGCGTGCAGGACCCAGACGGCGAACGACGCGCACAGGAACCCGGCGACCGAGCCGAACTCGATCCAGGAGCACCCGAACCCTCGGCGTTTGGGCGGCGAGAACTCCGCGAGGAAGGCCGCGGCCGAGCCGAACTCCCCACCCGCGGCGAGCCCCTGGATGATGCGGGCGACCACCAGCAGGATCGGCGCGAGGAGGCCGACGGACTCGTAGCTGGGCAGCAGCCCGAGCATGAGCGTGCCCGCCGCCATCGAGATGATGACGATCGACAGCGTGGTCTTGCGCCCGAAGCGGTCGCCGAGGTGGCCGAAGAGCACCGAGCCGAGCGGACGCACGAAGAACGCCACGGCGAAGACCGCGAAGACCGACAGCAGAGCGGTGGTGCCGTCCTGCTCGGGGAAGAACACCTGCGCCATGGTGGTGGCCAGGTAGGCGTAGACGGCCCAGTCGAACCAGTGGACGAAGACGCCCACCGCCCCGGCGAACACACCCCGTCGCAGGTCCTTCTCGTCGACCTGCTCTGAGACTTCGCTCGTCATCTCTTCTCCTGGGATCTCGTCCTGGCGCGCACCGGCGTCCGGAAGGCCGAGGCGGCCTCCCCGGTCGGGGCGTCCCTGTGCGTGGTCAGGAGGTCGCTCGTTCGCGGAAGTGTGGTGTCGAACGCTCGGCGGGGACGGGGTGGGGCCCCGGGTGCCGTCGGTATCCGACCTGCCTGTGTCATGGGTCACCACTATCCAGGTGGGGTCTAGGATCTGTAAAACACATAGTTCCGAAGATCTCCTTCGGAAAAAGCGATAGCTCGGGCGGGGGTCGGACCGATGGGCGACGTGAGCCTGCGGCAGCTGGAGTACCTGAGGGCCATAGCCAGGCTCGGATCGGTGACGGCGGCGGCGCGGGAGCTGTTCGTCTCGCAGTCGACGGTGTCGACGGCGTTGACCGACCTGGAGTCGGCGCTGGGGGTCACCCTCTTCGTCCGTTCCCCCAAGGGGATGCGCCTGACGGCGTCGGGGCAGCGCGCCCTGGCCGTGGCCGACGACGTGCGGGCCAGCCTCGAACAGCTCCGGGAGACCGCCAGCCGGGAGAGGGAGGAGGTCGAGGGGGACCTCACCATCGGCTGTTACGCGACCATCGCGCCGATCCTGCTGCCCAGGGTCATCGCGGAGTTCTCGCGTCGGCATCCGCAGGTGCGGCTCTCGTTCGTCGAGGCGTCCCACGCGACCCTTGTCGACGACCTGCTCAACTCCCGCATCGACCTGGCGATCACCTACCACTACGAGCTGGCGAGCGTCCGCCCGGCGGTCGGCGTGACCTCGCAGTGGCTGCGGTCCGACCCCCCTTACGCGCTCACCCCGGTGGATGGACCCCTGAGCGCGAAGGGGGAGTTGACCCTGGCGGACCTGGCGGTCGAGCCGCTGATCCTCTTCGACCTGCCGCCCGGCGGCGACTACTTCCTCGGCCTGTTCGACAAGGCGGGGCTGACCCCGAACGTGCGCTTTCGCACCACGAGCTTCGAGATGGTGCGCGCCCTGGTGGCCCGCGGCCTGGGCAACGCCCTGCTCACCCAGCGCACCGTGCTGGAGCGCAGCTACGAGGACCTGCCCTACGCGACCAGGGAGCTCGACCTCCGCTCCGGGGGGCTCGGGATCGAGGTCATGCGGCTCGCCGGGCGCAAGCCGGTGCGGCGGGTGGGGGGTTTNGTCTGCAGGGAGGTCGTGGTCTGACCCGCCCGGGCGTCGGGGCGAAACCGGGTGGGAGGCCTTCGCGGTGGACGGCGGCGCCCCGGACCCGGACGCCCGCGCCCGGGTCCGGGTCCGGGGTCAGGGTGTCCCGGGGCGGAGCGCTCACCTCTGGGCGGTGTTCCCCGGGCGCGGTGTGGGAGCGAGGTGGGGGAACTGCGCGGCGGTCACGAACTGTCCGTCCGTGTGTTCCACCGTCAGTTCGCCTCCGCTGTCG
>ANAW01000102.1:0-23134 GCA_000340945.1 Nocardiopsis synnemataformans DSM 44143
AGCGCCTCCCGAAGCCTAACCGGTCCGAAGCAGTGCTCGAGCCGGTTGGACGTGGAGAGAAAGAAAGTTCGCGATCGCGGTCCGGTTCCGAGCTGGCCCGAGGGCCGCTCACCGTCCCGCAGCGACTCGTTCAACTATAGGGAGGACGGAGGCAGACGTCAAGCCGGAGCCCGGTGCGCGCGTCAACCGCGCGGTCCGGGACTCTGTCGCCCCTGGCGAGCGGCTTGTAGAGGCCCCTGTGACGTGCGCGGTCCTCACACCGGGTCCGCGCTGTTACGTCGGCTTTTGTTCAGACAACGGGCATCCTGCCCGGAAGATTCCTGCTCGAAACCCACTGGCCCCTGCGCCTCTGCTCCACACACCCGCGCACCCGCGCGGGCGCGCGCCCGCGCGCCCGCGCGCCCGCGCTCACAGGAGTCCTGCCAGCACAGCGGGCGCGGAACAGGAGACGGCCGGACCGCGCCGGGTACCGGTGGTGCGCGGTACCCGGACACGACCGCGGGCCGGTGCTCGGCACCGGCCCGCGAAACGGCGCGTCAGCCGTTGAGAACGACTCCGCCGATGTTGCGCTTGCCCTTGCGCAGCACGACGAAGCGCCCCTGGAGCACGTCCTCGGGGCTGAGCACGGCCTCCACGTCGGTGACCTTGACGTTGTTCACGTAGGCCCCGCCCTCCTGGATGGCGCGGCGGGCGGCCGACTTGCTCGGCGTCAGGCCGCTCTGCGCGAACGCGTCGGTCACGAGCAGCCCGTCGACGGGACCGTCGACCTCGGCCCTGGGGACCTCGGCCAGGGCGGCGTCCAGCGTGCGGGCGTCCAGGTCGGACAGTTCCGCGCGGCCGAACAGCGCCAGGCTGGCCTCCTTGACCTTGCGGCACTCCTCCTCGCCGTGCACGAGGGTGGTGAGGTCTTCGGCCAGGACGCGCTGGGCTGTGCGGGCCTGCGGACGCTCCTCGGTTTGGCGCTCCAGCTCCTCGATCTCGTCGCGGCCCCGGAAGCTGAAGGTCCTCAGGTAGCGGACCACGTCGCGGTCGTCGGCGTTGAACCAGAACTGGTAGAAGGCGTACGGCGAGGTCAGCTCGGGGTCGAGCCAGACGCTGCCGGACTCCGTCTTGCCGAACTTGGTGCCGTCGGCCTTGGTGAGCAGGTTCGTGGTCAGCCCGTGCGCCTGGCCGTGCGGCTCGTTGCCGTCCATCCTGCGAACCAGGTCCAGGCCCGCGGTGATGTTGCCCCACTGGTCGGAGCCGCCGGTCTGGAGCGTGCAGCCGTAGCGGCGGTAGAGCTGGACGTAGTCGTAGGACTGCAGGAGCACGTAGCTGAACTCGGTGTAGCTCATGCCCTCGCCGTCGAGCCGGCTCCTCACCGTCTCCCGGGCGAGCATCTGGTTGATGCTGAAGTGCTTGCCGACGTCGCGCAGCAGTTCGATGGCGTTGATCTCGCCGAGCCAGTCGGCGTTGTTGGCCAGGACGGCGTCGGTCGGCTCCGGCTGTTCGCCCTCCGGGGTGAAGCGCAGGAACGCGGACAGCTGCCCGCCCAGGTTGTCGACCCAGCCCCGCACGGTCTCCAGCGAGTTGAGCTGGCGCTCGGCGTTGGGCTTGGGGTCGCCGATGAGACCGGTGCCGCCGCCGACCAGCGCGATCGGGCGGTGTCCGGCCTGCTGGAAACGGGCCAGGGTCAGGATCTGGGTGAGGTGGCCGACGTGCAGGCTGCCCGCCGTCGGGTCGAATCCGCAATACAGGGTGATCGGACCATCGGCGAGCGCCTTGCGCAGTGCGTCAAGGTCGGTCGTCTGCGCGAGCAGGCCGCGCCACTGGAGTTCGTCGATGATGTCGGTCACTGTGTTGCTCTCTGTTGTGTAGGCGGGCCCCGCGGGGCTCGATCTGCCTTGAAGTGTAGGCCGGACGCGACGGAACGCCATCCGGTTTTCCCGCCTCCCCACGCTATCGGCTGTGGTGGAGCCGCAGATCGCACGGCCCTGCCCCGGCACGGGCACAGCCCCGCCCCACGAAGAACCCGGCCGGACCCCCTTGACTCAGCTAGCTAATACCCTTAGCTTTCTGGTTATCAGGGAAAGCCAAACGGTAGGGAGACCACAGTGCACCACCTCACTCGCCCCCGGGGGCGGATCGCCTACGACCTCTACGGAGCCGGGAACACCGGACCGCTCGTGGTCTGCGTGCCCGGCATGTTCGACCACCGCCACTCCTTCCGCTTCGTCGGCGCGGGCCTGGCCGAGGCCGGGTACCGGGTCGCCGCCATGGACCTGCGCGGCCACGGCGACAGCGACACCACCTTCGACGACCACACCAGCCGGGCCGCGGCCACCGACGCCCTCGCGCTCGCCGAGGAGCTGGGCGGCGAGGACGTGGTCATCGTGGGCAACTCCCTGGGTGCGGGCGCCGCCGTCATCGCGGCCAAGGAGCGGCCCGACCTGGTGGCGGGCATCGCCCTGCTCGGCCCGTTCCTGGGCCCGCCCTCCCAGGGCCTGTTCACCCGCGTCGGCCAGCGGTTGCTCCTGATGCGGCCCTGGGGTCCCCGCGCCCTGACCGCCGTCTACGACCAGTTGCACACCGGCCGCAAGCCCGAGGGGCACCGGCGCCAGTTGGAGCTCGTCCTGGAGATGCTGCGTCCGGCCGACCGCTACCGCGCCGTGTACCGGACGGTCTACGCGCCCAACGAGGCCGTCGCCGACGCCGAGGGGATGCGGGCCCGGGCCGTGGTGGTCATGGGCGAGCGGGACCCCGACTGGAAGGACCCGCGCGCCCAGGCCGCACGGGTGGCCTCGGTGGTCGGGGGTTCGGTGCTGATGGTGCCCGAGTGCGGCCACTACGCCCACGCGCAGCGGCCCGACGTGGTCGTGCCCGCCGTGGAGGCGCTCGTCGGGCAGGTCGTGGCCGGTGCCTAGGGCGGGACTGACCCCGGCGGTGGTGGCCGAGGAGGCGGCGCGGCTCAGCGACGAGGAGGGGTTCGACGCCCTGTCCCTGGCCGCGGTCGCCAAGCGGCTCGGGGTGGCCACGCCCAGTCTGTACAAGCACGTGGACGGACTGACGGGGCTGCGCCGGGAGGTGGCGCTGCTGGGCGCGAACGGGATCGGCGAGGAGGTGCAGCGCGCCGCGGTGGGCCGGGCCGGTCCGGAGGCCCTGCGCGCGACGGCCGAGGCCTACCGCCGCTACGCGCACGCCCACCCGGGTCGCTACGTCGCCCTCCAGCAGCTTCCGGTGCTGGCCGGGGCCAGGGCCGAGCTGACCACCGACCCGGTGCGGGTCCTGGCCGCCGTCCTGCGCGGGTTCGGCATCGCCGAGGACCAGGACGTGCACGCGATCCGGGCGCTGCGCAGTTCGCTGCACGGGTTCGTGGACCTGGAGACGCGCGGGGGCTTCGGTCTGCCCGAGGACGTGGACCAGTCCTACGCGCTGCTGGTGGAGGGGTTCGTCCGCGCCTTCCAGGAGTGGCCGGGCGCCGTGCCCGGCGCGGCTGTGGCACACGAGGACACGGGGAAGAGGTAGGCGATGTTGGCAGGACACTTCGGGGTCGCGGGCATCGTCAGGGCGTGGCGTCCGGAGCTGCCCATGGGCGCGCTCCTGGTCGCGACGCAGTTGCCGGACCTGGTCTTCCTTCCGCTGGCGGCGCTGGGTGTGGAGAGCGGGGGTCCGGCCGAGCCCGGCCTGAGCGGCTACGGGTCCCTCCTCATCCGTGCGGAGTACTCCCACGCACTGGTCAGCAACCTGGTGCTCGCGTTGTCGGTGGGCGTCCTGGCGCACGTGCTGCTCCGCGGACGGTGGGGGCGGGACGCCGGTCTGGTCCTGGGCGGGGTGGTGTTCAGCCACTGGCTTCTGGACCTGCTCGTGCACCGGCCGGACATGCCGTTCCTGCCCGGTGGCGCGGGCGGGCTGCCACTGCTGGGCCTGGGGTTGTGGGAGGCGCCGTTGGCGGCGGCCGTGGTGGAGGGCGCGCTGGTGCTGGCGGGCACGGTCCTGTACGCCTGGCGCACGCTCCGGGACCAGCCGGACCGCGTCCGGGCACGGCTCTACAGCGCGGGTGTGGCTCTGCTGCTGGTGGGTTCCTTCGTGTTCGACCTCCTCGCGTCCTGACATCTCCCCGCCCCCGTCGGCGCGGCTCCCGGTGAGCGAAACCTGACTCCGAGCGGTGTTACGGCCCCGCCTAGGCATGGGCCAAGCTGGTGCACACGACCGTGCGCCGTCCGTGTGCGGCGCCCAAACCGTTGTGGAGCCCCTGATGCCCAAGAAGGCCGCGTCGAAGATCGGTGGTCTGGTGACCGCCGTGGTCGGCGTCCTCGCCGTCGCCGCGTTCGTGCTGTACCAGCTGGGAGTGATCGAGCCGGATCCCGAGCGCACCGCCGAGCCCCGGGACGACGGTTCGTCCGTGCCCGGGGACGGCGGTGCCTCCTCGTCGGTGGAGCAGGCCCGACAGCGGATGGAGGAGTTGCGGGTGGAGGAGGAGAACGACCCGCCGGGGTACGACCGGGCGCTGTTCCCCCACTGGGACAGCGGTGTGCAGGACAACTGCACCACCCGTCAGGTGGTCCTGCTGCGCGACGGCGAGGACGTGCGGGTCGACGACGACTGCCAGCCGGTGTCGGGGTCCTGGTACAGCCCCTATGACGGGGAGACCCTGACCGAGGCGGAGGACCTGGACATCGACCACATGGTGGCCCTGAAGGAGGGCTGGCGCTCGGGCGCCCACGGGTGGACGACCGAGGAGCGCGGGCGCTTCGCCAACGACCTGGACTCCTCCCAGCTGTGGGCGGTGAGCGCGTCGACCAACCGGTCCAAGGGCGACTCCGACCCGGCGGACTGGCTGCCGCCGTCGGAGTCCTCGCACTGCGACTACGTGGTCTCGTGGATCGAGGTCAAGCACGTGTGGGACCTGACCGTCGATCCGGACGAGGAGGCGGCGCTGCGCGAGGTGCTCTCGGGCTGCTGAGGCCGGCTCAGGCGGGGTTGGCGGCTCTGACGCCCCGGGCGGTGGCCAGGAGTTCCTTCTGGCCGACGAGGCCGAAGGCGTCGCGGACCTCCACCGCCACCCCCTGGAAGGGCGTCCAGAACGCCTCGGTCTCGCCGTGCAGGGCGGTACGGCCGTTGTTGTCGAACTCGGTGAGCTCCCAGTCGGGTGAGCGCTCGTGGTACTCGGTCAGGAAGTCGCGGACGGCGGGCAGGTCGGTGAGCCCGTCGCCGCGCATGACCAGGACCTGGAGGACCACCCTGGCCCCTCCCCCCTCCAGGGTCGTCTCCCACACCCGGCTGGAGAAGGACACCCCTCCCCACTCGTAGTCGAAGTCGGAGACCGAGGTCTGGTCGTCGATCTGGTCGGGCAGGTGCCCGATGGTGAATCCGTCCAACTCTCCCCCTCGTGGGCTGGCTGCGGCCGGGGCCGCGACGAGTGCGAGCACGGCGGCGAGGACCGCCGCGACCCACCGGAGAACACGCATGGTCACCTCCGGCGGCGGTCGCGGGACCCTCCCGCACCGCCGCCACCTCTTATGGTGGGACGCCGCGAGGTCCCGTACCAGAGTGTCCTCGTCCCTGTGGACAACCTCCTCCGACACGCGCGGGGCCCGCGCCGGGGCACCCTACCCCGACGGTCAGGGGACGAACGTGTCGGTGAGGAACTCCGCGATCGCCAGGGAGGACGTGGCCGCGGGCGAGGGGGCGTTGCGCACGCACACCACCCGCCCGTGGGTGTCCACGTGGAAGTCGTCGAGCAGGGAGCCGTCCCGGGCCAGTGCCTGGGCGCGCACCCCGGACGGGGCCGGGCGCAGGTCGGCGGCGGCCAGCTCGGGCAGCAGCCGCCGGGCCTGGGCGGCGAACGCGGCCCGCGAGGCGGACACGAGGGTCTCCCGGGCGCCCACGGTCCAGTGACGGCGGGCCAGGCGCCAGAAGCCGGGCCAGGACAGGGTCCGCGCGAGCTCCCGGGTGCGCACGTCGCGTGCCCGGTAGCCCTCCAGCGCGGTGGCGAGGATGGCGTTGGGCCCGGCCATGACCTCGCCGTGGACGTGGCGGGTCAGATGCACCCCGAGGAAGGGGTAGCGCGGGTCGGGGACGGGGTAGAGCAGGCCGTTCACCAGGTGGCGGCGCTCGGGGACGAGTTCGTGGTACTGGCCGCGGAAGGGCACCACCCGGGGGTCCTCCGCGGCGCCCGCCATCCGGGCGAGGCGGTCGCTGTGCAGGCCGCCGCAGACCACCAGGCGGTCGAAGCGGTGGATGAGGCGCTCGCCCCGGGGGTCGCCGGTGAGGACGCGGACGCCGTCGTGCTCCTGGCGCAGGTCCAGCACGGGTGTGTTGAGCAGCACCCGGCCGCCGGACCGGCGCACGTCGTCGGCGAACTGCTCGGCGACGGCGACGAAGTCGGTGACGGCGGTGGTCGGTGAGTGCAGGGCGGCGACGCCCGCCGCGTGGGGCTCGATCGCGCGCAGGCCCTCGGGGCCCAGTCGGGTGACGCCGGGGACGCCGTTCTCCCGCGCGCGGCGTTCGACGTCGTCCAGGCGTGCCTCGTCGTCGGCGTCGGCGGCCACGAGGACCTTGCCGACCTCCTGGTAGGGCAGCCCGTACTCGGCGCAGTAGTCCCTGAGCAGGCCGACGCCGCGCCGGCAGAGCGTGGCCTTCAGGGAGCCGGGCCTGTAGTAGAGCCCGGCGTGGACGACGCCGCTGTTGTGGCCCGTCTGGTGCGCGGCGACCCGGTCCTCCTTCTCCAGGACGGTGACGCGGGTGCCGGGGCGGCGGAGGGTGAGGCGGCGGGCGAGGGCCAAGCCGACGATGCCCGCTCCGATGACGCCGATGTGTTCGGTGCTGCGCATGGCGGCACGCTAGCAACCCGGGTACGAACGGGAGGCGGGCGGACCGGTCACAGCGCGCGCAGTCCGACGAGGACGGCGTGCAGCAGGTCCTCCCGGCCCAGCGGGCGCGAGGGGCCGCAGCGCTGGAGCGAGCCGTCGGCGACCATGGCGGAGACGATGCCCCTGACCTGGCCGACCGGCAGGCGCACCTCGGCGGCGAGCTCGACGACGGTACGCGCGCGCAGGGCGTGGCGGAGGATGGCCTCGCGTTCGGGCCGCAGCAGCTCGTGGCGGCCCGGAACGCGCGCGGCGACGACGAGGCTGAGCAGGTCGGGCTCGTCCGGTCCGCCCCGGGGAACGCCGAAGGCGTGGGCGTCGGGGTCGCCCGCGGCCACGGCGAAGGGGCGCAGGAAGCGCTCCTGGCCCGGTTCCTCCCCGGGGCCGGGGAGGGCCGGGGACGCGGTCGGGGCCGCATGGGTCCTGGGAGCGCTGGCGGCCGCTCTGCGACCGGGGGTGCCGTCAGCTCTCACCGTTCCCCCTCGGGTGCGTGGGGACGGGTGCGCGCGCCGCGCCGCCGGGCCACGGTTCGGGGACGGGTTCCTGTCCGAGGGGGCGGCCGTGCGGCTCGGGGAGCGGGTGCTCCCCCGTGTCGCCCGGCGGGACGGGGCCGCCGGGTCCGCCGGACGCGGGAACGTGCCCCTGCGGTCCGGTGTGTGTGAGCACGGCGCCGTGCGGGCCGGTCCGGTCCGGCTGCGGCGCGAAGGGCTGCGGACCGCTCTGCCCGGCAGAGCCCACAGGAGACTGCGGACCTGTCGGACCTTCGCGTACGGGGACCTGCGGGCCGGTCCGGTTCGACTGCGGCGCCAAGGGCTGGGGACCGCTCTGCCCGGGAGGCGGAACGGGGACCTGCGGGCCAGTCCGGTCGGCAGGTCCCACGAGAACCTGCGGCCCGGTCCGGTCCCCGTCCACAGGCGGCTGCGGGCCGGTCCGGTCGGGCTGCGGCGCGAAGGGCTGGGGACCGGTCTGTCCGGAGGGCGCGACGGGGACCTGCGGACCGATCCGGCCCGGCTGCGGCGCCAAGGGCTGGGGACCGCTCTGCCCGGGAGGCGGAACGGGGACCTGCGGGCCGGTCCGGCCGTGGACGGTACCGTCCGCGCCGCCCGCGCTGTGGCCGCGCAGGGGGATGGCGGCCCGCGCGGGGGACGCCCCCCACCCGGCCGGAACGCCCGCCCCACGTCCGTTCGCCGCCGTGCGGCCCGTGGGCGTGCCCGCGACCGTCACGAGGTTGTCGACCGGCTCCAGCAGGGAGGCGGGGATGAGCACGGTCGCCCGGGTGCCCCCGTAGGGCGAGGGCCGCAGCCACACCCGGACCCCGTGCCGCCCGGCCAGGCGGGACACCACGAACAGGCCCAGCCGGGGATCCTCTGGCAGGGCCATGACGTCGAACTCGGGGGGCTGGGTGAGCGTGCGCTCGGCCTCCGCGTAGCCGCGCTCGGACATGCCCAGGCCTCTGTCCTCGACCTCCACCACCAGCCCCTCCGCGGCCGGGGTGCAGCCGACGTCCACGGGCGTGCCCGCCGGGGAGAACTGCGTGGCGTTCTCGACCAGCTCGGCGAGCAGGTGCACCACGTCGGCGACCACCTGCCCGTGCATGAGCACGCGGGGCGCCGAGGTCAGGCGGACGCGCTCGAAGTCCTCGGTCTCGGCGATGGCGGCGCGCAGCACGTCCACGAGCGGGCGCGGCTGGCGCCAGCGGCGGGCCGACTGTCCCCCGCCGAGGATGATGAGGTTGTCGGAGTAGCGGCGCGCGCGGGTGGCCAGGTGGTCCAGGCGGAACAGGCGGCGCAGCGCCTCGGGGTCCTGTTCGTGGTACTCGATCTCGTCGAGCAGGCGGAGCTGGCGCTGGACCAGGGCCTGGTTGCGGAAGGCGATGCCCAGGAAGGCGCGGTTGGCGCCCCGGCGGATCTCGGCCTGGAGCACCGCCGACTCCACGGCGGTGAGCTGGGCGGCGTCGAAGGCCTCGGCGACCTGGCCGATCTCGTCGTCCCCCCACTCGTCCAGCGGCGGCAGCTCCTCCTGGACGTCGACCTTCTCGCCGCGCTGGGCGCGGTCGACGATGTCGGGCAGGTCGCCGTCGCGGTCCAGGATTTGTTCGCGCAGGTGGGTCAGGCGTTCGGTGAGGCGGCGCGAGGAGCGGCCGACCACGGCGATGGCCACCGCGCCGCCGGCCAGGGTGAGCGCGGCCGCCGCGACGCCCAGGGAGACGCGCAGCAGGGCGGCGCTCCAGGCCAGGTCGACGGTGCGCCGGGCCTGGACCCCGGCCAGGTCCTGTAGCGCCAGGGCGGCCTCGGCGGAGGAGCCGTCCCACGCGCCCGCCCTGATGTCGACTTCGGCGCTCCAGTCCGAGCCCGCGGCCCCCTCCCCCGGTCCGGCCGGTCCGGCCGGTTCGACGAGCGGACGCCGGGTGACCACCTGGCGGCTGAGCTCCTCCGCCCGGGACCAGGCGGGCAGGGAGACCACCTCCTCGTAGTGCGCGGCCACGCTCGGGTGCATGGCGACGTCGACCGACTCCAGGGTGTCGCGGTAGGCGGCGGTGAGGTAGGTGAAGTGCGCCGTCTCCTCGTAGCTCATCTCGCCCCGGGCGATGGCGCCCGCGAGCAGCGCGTCGGCGGTGGAGTAGGCGGAGGAGGCGCCCATGAGCTCGCTGGTCAGGACGGCGTCGGTGAGGTTCTCCCCGCCGTCGGTGGTGTGCACGAGCGCGGTGGTGGCGCCGGTGGTGCCCGCCAGGACCTCGCCGTAGCGCAGGATGGTCTCCTCCTGGCCGACGCCGTGCCCGTCCACGTCCGCGCGGACCTCGTCGAGGATCCCGGCGCTGTCCACCAGGGCGGTCGCGCTGCGTTCGACCTCGTCGTCGCGGGTCCCGCGCAGTCGCTCGGCGAACGCGACGGCCTCGGCCATCGCGGTGTCGGTGCTCTCCCGCTGTTCGGCGAGGGCTGCGCCGACCCCGTCGCCGCGGGCGTCGGTGTTTTCCAGACGGCCCAGGTGGACCAGGGAGAGGCGGCGTTCGGCACGCACCTCCTCCGCCGCTTCGGAGAAGGCCTGTGCTCCCTCTCGCGCCTGGACGACGGCGCCCATGAACTGGACGGCGCGGATCGTGCCGATGGCGGCCACGACGAGCCAGAGCGCGAGGAAGCACAGGCTCGGGATCAGCACGATGCGGGTGAGCTGCCTCCGGATCGTGGGCGCGTTGTCGCGGGTTCTGCGCATGGCCCCCTCCGGCCTGTGCGGTTGCCGGGCGGCCAGAGGGCGCCCCGGCGGCTTTCGGTCGAGCCGAGGCTATCGAAAAATCCTTGCTTTATGCTGTCAAACGATCACTATCAGTTGCCTTTTCTTTGGGCGGCTCTCTGCCGCGGATGTGTTACCGAACGCTCCCGGGTGGAGAACCCGCAGGTCCGGACGCCGGGCGCACGCGACGGGGGCCGCCCGCTGTGCGGACGGCCCCCGGGAGGCACACCGTCGTGTGCCGGGGTACGGCGTGTCGCGCCCTCAGGGCGTCGTCGGGGAGGCTGCGTTCGTCGCGGCCGCGACGTCAGGACTCCGGGCGGTGCCGGGAGCCCACCGGGGCGGGCAGTTCGTCGACCGTGGGCGGCTGCTCCACGCCCAGGGAGTTGAGGACCTCGGCGTAGCGCAGGGCGGCGATCTTGCCCAGCAGGCTGTCCGCGCCCAGGGGCGCGCCGAGCCTGGCGCCGAAGCGCGCGGCGAGCGCCTCCAGCTCCTCGCGGGGCAGCTCCGGCCCCAGGGCGCTGGGCGCGATCACCGGGCGCTTGCAACCGCCCTGGCGCAGCTGGCCCACGATCTGCTCGACCGCGGCCTCGCTCTCCAGGTCGGCGGGCAGCACGGTCAGGCCCAGGCGCGCGGCGAGCAGCACGGCGCTCACCCCGGCGGCCCCGGCCGCGGCCTCACCGCCCACGGCCCCGACGATGATGCCGTCCGCCATCGTGGTGTCACGGGCGACCACGCTGATCAGGCGCATGCGGTCCGCGCGCACGTACCCCGCCTCGGCCAGCCGCAGGTGCAGCACCTCGGCGAGCATGGGGTGCGGCCCCAGGCCCTCGGTGATACGCGCTTCGGTGCCCGTCCGGGCGACGGCCGCCTCGATCGCGGCGGAGGTGCCCGCGTGCGGTGCGGTGACCAGCGGGACGACGACGGCGGACAGTGGGCTGCCCTGCGCGTCCTTGAGATCGGTGAGGGCCTCGGTGAGGCTCTGCTCGTCGCCCTCGGTGTGGCCGTAGCGGATGGTGACCTCGGGGCGGTAGGCGCGCACGAGGTCGGCCATCCGGGCACCGATCGACTCACCGTCGGCGCCCCTGGCCCGGTCGGCCGTGCCCGGGACCGCCATGATCAGGGCGGGGGTGCCGAACCAGTTGTCGAAGGACAGCGGGTTGCGGTGGCGGCCGGAGCGCCGCTTGGGCAGTTCGCGTGGGGGAAGTCGGTCAGAGTTTCGCATACCAGGATTCAGATGAGAGGCGGATGGGGCGCCCGGTGGGGCCGGTGGTCACTGCCGCGACATTGTAGCGTTCGGCACCCTGTCTCATGGGCGTGTCCTCCGAACGTATACCGGATCGAATCCGCAGGGATTGTCCGGGTCGGCGACCCGCACGCGTCACCCGCTCATGACGGGGCTCCGGCCCCGGATCACGTGGGTGACCAGCTCCACCAGCACCTCCTTGCAGGACTCGCGCTCGCGGGCGTCGGCCATGACGACCGGCACCTCGGCGGAGATGTCCAGCGCCTCGCGGACCTCCTCCCTGCGGTAGACGGTGGAGCCCTCGAAGCGGTTCACCGCGACCACGAACGGCACACCGCGGCGCTCGAAGAAGTCCACGGCGTGGAAGCAGGTGTCCAGACGGCGGGTGTCGGCCAGCACGACCGCGCCCAGCGCCCCCTGGGAGAGCTCGTTCCACATGAACCAGAACCTGTTCTGCCCGGGTGTGCCGAACAGGTACAGGACGATGTCGGGGTTGATGGTGATGCGGCCGAAGTCCAGGGCGACCGTGGTGGTGGTCTTGTCCTCCACTCCCCCCAGGTCGTCCACGCCGTAGCTGGCCTCGGTCATCACCTCCTCCGTGCTCAGCGGGGTGATCTCACTGACGGAGCCGACCAGTGTGGTCTTGCCCGCGCCGAATCCCCCCGCGACGATGATCTTGACCGCCTGGGGGATCGCCTCCTGCGGCCTGCTGTCAGAGTCTGCGGATGCCATCGAGTACCGCCTGAAGTACTTTCTTCTCGGGGAGCTGGGTCATGGGCGCCCGGGTGCGCACGTCGCCGTCGGCGAGGAGGTCTCCCAGGAGCACCCTGACGACGGTCAGGGGGATGTCGAGCCGGGCGGAGATCTCGGCCACCGATATGGGTCTGCGGCACAGGCTCAGGATGGCCTGCTGTTCGGGCTCCCCTTCCCTGTCCCCGCGGTCCGCGGCGGCGACGACGATGGTGACCATGTCCAGGCGCGGGCCGGTGCGGGGCCGGGTGCGGCCCCCGGTCATGGTGTACGGGCGCACGAGCTGTCCCGAGGGCGCGTCGCCGAGCACGACACCCGGGGAGGGCCCCTCCGACGTCGGGTGCCCGCGGCCCCGGTACCAGGCCAGCGCCCGGCGGCCGGACAGCGGTTGCGCCGCCTCGTCCGGGGTCGAGGGCACGGCCGGTGGCGCTCCGCGCCGTTCTCCGGACGTGCTCATGAACCGGCGCTCCCGGTGACGGTGAGGTGGTCCGGCCGGCGCGGCGCGGCGGTGAGGAACTGGCCCACCCGCTTGACCCGCAGGTTCATCTCGTAGGCGACCAGTCCGACGTCCGCGTCCTCGGTGGCCAGCACCGCCAGGCACGCTCCCGCGCCCGCGGCGGTGACGAAGAGGTAGGAGTGCTCCATCTCCACCACGGTCTGGCGGACGTCGCCGCCGCCGAAGTGGCGACCCGTCCCGCGCGCCAGGCTCTGGAACGCCGAGGCCAGGGCCGACAGGTGCTCGGCGTCCTCGGAGGCCAGCCCCCGCGAGCCTCCGAGCAGCAGTCCGTCGGCCGACAGCACGATCGCGTTCTCGGCGCCGACGACGCGGTCGACCAGGTCGTCCAGGAGCCAGTCCAGGTTGTCAGCGGCCTTGCTCTTGCCCACCATGTCAGTCGCTTTCTCCCGTGTGATCGTCGGTGCTCGCACCGACCTGACCGTCACTGCTGTGTTCACGTCCGTCTGCGTCGGCCCCGATCTCCGCGGCCCGGCCGAGCCGGGTCCCGGTGCTGAAGGCGTCCATCATCCGACGCGCCTGTTCGGGGGTGCGCCGGGAGGAGCCCAGGGGGTCGGGTTCCTCCCGCTCCGGCGGATCCGCGGCTCTGAGCTGGGGGGCGAGGCTGGCCTGCCGCATGCGTCGGGGAAGTCCGGGGCGGTCGGGCCCGGCACCGACCCGGCCGGACCCGGGTTCGGTCCCGGGGGGCGCGTCCGCGGATTCGGGGTCGGGATCGGGCGACGGTACCCGGCGCAGCAGGGGCGTGCCCCGGGCCGGGCGTGCGCCGTCGTCGTCGCGGGGAACCGGGCGCAGGAGGGGGCGGGTCCGGTGGGGGGCGTCCTGCGCGGTGAGCAGGTCGCTGGGCTGCCCCGACGGCTCCGGCGGCACCGAGTGGGCGCCCTGGCGGATGGCCGCGCGGGGCCGTTCCGGCGCGCTGGAGGAGGCGGCGACCAGGGCGCCGGGAACGAGCACCACGGCCCGGGTGCCGCCGTAGGGCGAGTGCCGCAGCTGCACCCGGATGTCGTGCTTGGCGGCGAGGCGGGCGACGACGAACAGGCCCAGGCGCGAGTCCCCGCCGGAGGTCATGACGTCGAACTCGGGCGCCTCGCTGAGGGTGCGGTTGGAGCCGGTCAGGACCTCCTCGGTCATGCCCAGGCCCCGGTCCTCGATCTCCACGGCCACGCCCTTGGGCACGGACTCGGTGGCGATGGTGACCTGGGTGTGCGGCGGCGAGTAGGCGGTGGCGTTCTCGACCAGCTCGGCGAGCATGTGGATGACGTCGGCCACGGCGGCGCCGGACAGCGACAGGTCGGGGACGGAGGTCAGCCGGACCCTGGTGTACTCCTCGGTCTCGGAGATGGCGCCGCGCAGGATGTCCACGAGCGGGACGGGGTGGCGCCAGCGGCGGCCGGGCTGGGCGCCGCCCAGGATGATGAGGTTCTCGGCGTGGCGGCGGCCCCGGGTGGCCAGGTGGTCGAGCTGGAAGAGGCTCTCCAGCAGGTCGGGGTCCTCCTCCTCGCGCTCGACGCGGTCCAGCAGCTGGAGCTGGCGCTGGAGGAGGGACTGGTGGCGGTGGGCGATGCCGAGGAAGACCCGGTTGACGCCCGCGCGGATGTCGGCCTGCTTGACGGCGGCGGCGACGGCGGTGCGCTGGGCGATGTTGAAGGCGGCGGCGACCTGTCCGACCTCGTCGTCGCCGTGGTCGAGCTGTTTCATCTCGGTGTCGAGGTCCACGTGCTCCCCCGACTCCAGGCGGCGCACGATGCGGGGCAGGTCGCTGCGCGCGCTGCCCAGGGTGTCGGCGCGCAGCTGGGCGAGCCGGTAGGTGAGGCGTCCGGCGGAGCGGGCTGCCACGCCGTAGGCGAGGGTGCCCGCGAACAGGGAGGTGATGCTGCCGCCCACGGCGAGGGTGAGCATCCAGGAACTGGCCTGCTCGACGGCGGTGACGACGGCGTCGGCGCGCGCGGCGGTGATGTCGGCCAGCTCGGTGTTGACCTGGTCGGCGGCCTCGCGCCAGCCCCCGAGCCCCTCGGGCGGCGCGGGTTCGCGGATCTGCTCGCCGGTGAGGGCGTCCACGGTGACCGGGGCCTGGTACGTGGCGAGGGTGTCGGCGATGGCCAGGGCGTCCTGCCAGGGGCGGCTCCCGGCGAGGGCGGTCAGGGCGGGGGGGTCGCCGTCGTCGGCAGCGGGGCCGGGAGGGGCCATGTCGACGCGGTGGCGGGCGTCGGTGGTGAGCGCGGCGACCTGTGCCTGCTGGAAGCGGTCGAGGGAGTCCTCGGCGAGCACGGCTCCGATGAGGGCGTCGGCGTGGCTGAAGCTCTCCTGGGCCCACATCAGGTCGGTGACGGCGGCGGCCTCGGCGGTGGCGGGGCCGTTGTCGAGGGAGCGGGCGGTGCCGGCGTAGAGGCGGATGCCCTGTCCGATCGCGGTGGTGTAGACGGTGAGGGCGTCCTCGGGGGGGCCGGGTTCGGACAGGCTCTGGGCGCGCAGCTCCGCGACCTCGGTCAGGGAGGCGAAGAAGTCCTCGGTGAGGGGCGCGGTCGCCGGATCGTCCTGGTCGCCGATGGTGCCGCGCAGGTCGTGGACGGGGACGAGCGCCTCGTCGGTGCGCGAGGTCGCCTCGGCCAGGGCGGCGCGCCCGTCCCCGGCGGGGTCGGCGAGGTACTCGGCGCTCAGACGGCGCTCCTCCTGGAGGAGGGTGAGCGCGACGGCGAGCCGGATCCCGGCGCGGCCGTCGCCGACCGAGGAGCGCAGCGACACCGCCTGGACGAGTATGGCCGTGCTGAGGACGACGAACAGCGCCAGGAAGGTGATGCTGGGGATCAGTACGATCCTGTTGATCTGAGCCCTGATGGCGCTGCGGCCGGTGCCTCCCGTGTTCCCCATTGCGTTCCTCCCACGGACTGGTCGCGGGCGCCTGTCGGGCGTGGTCGCACCGCACGACGCGCGGATGCGCCGGAAGTGCCGTGCACCGAGGGGGTCGTCACGGTTCGCACAGGGCAGACCACGCCTGGTGCCCGCAGACTCAGGACGCTACCGCACTCTCACCGCGGGTGCCGGGCGAATTCCAAAATGGGTGTGACGTGGGCGCGGGGACCGCGAACGCGGTCGCGGAAGGGGTCTCCGCGAACGCGTACGGGCGCGCGACCCCGGTGGGGGTCGGCGCGCCCGTACGGGGGTTCTCGCGGGGGTCAGGCGGTGAAGGCCTTGCGGTGCTCCTCCACGTCCGAGCGCAGCTTCTCCAGCTGCTCGGCCACGCGCACGGGGGCGGTGCCGCCCCTGCCGGAGCGCGAGGCCAGCGAGCCGGACACGGTGAGGACCTCGCGCACCGCCGGGGTCAGGTGCTCCGAGACGGCGGCGAGGTCGTCGTCGTCGAGGTCGGGCAGGTCGATGCCGCGCTCCTCGCACACGCGCACGCAGGTGCCCGCGATCTCGTGCGCCTCCCGGAAGGGCACGCGCTCGCGCACCAGCCACTCGGCGATGTCGGTGGCCAGGGAGAAGCCCTGCGGGGCGAGTTCGGCCATCCGGTCGGTGTGGAAGGTGAGGGTGGCGACCATGCCGGTCATCGCGGGCAGCAGCAGGTGGAGGGTGTCCACCGCGTCGAAGACCGGCTCCTTGTCCTCCTGGAGGTCCCGGTTGTAGGCCAGCGGGAGCCCCTTGAGGGTGGTGAGCAGCCCGGTGAGGTCGCCGACCAGGCGCCCGGCCTTGCCGCGGGCGAGTTCGGCGACGTCGGGGTTCTTCTTCTGCGGCATGATCGAGGAGCCGGTGGAGAAGGCGTCGTCGAGCGTGACGAAGGAGAACTCCTTCGTCGCCCACAGGATGACCTCCTCCGAGAGCCGGGACAGGTCCACGCCGATCATGGCGGTGACGAAGGCGAACTCGGCGACGACGTCGCGGGCGGCGGTGCCGTCGATGGAGTTGTCCACCGAGTCGGGGAAGCCCAGCTCGGCGGCGACCGCGCGGGGGTCCAGCCCGAGGGAGGACCCGGCCAGCGCGCCGGAGCCGTAGGGGGACACCGCGGCGCGGCGGTCCCAGTCGCGCAGCCGCTCGACGTCGCGCACCAGCGGCCAGGCGTGCGCCATGAGCTGGTGGGCGAGCAGCACGGGCTGGGCGTGCTGGAGGTGGGTGCGGCCGGGCATGGCGGCGTCCGGGTGGGCCGCGGCCTGGTCGGCCAGGGCCCGCACCAGGTCCAGGAGCTGGTCGGCGATCTGCCGGGCCTCCTCGCGCAGGTACATGCGCACGAGGGTGGCGATCTGGTCGTTGCGGGAGCGCCCGGCGCGCAGCCGTCCGCCCAGTTCGGCGCCGACCCGCTCGATGAAGCCGCGCTCCAGGGCGGTGTGCACGTCCTCGTCCTCCAGGACGGGGGTGAACGCCCCGGAGGCCACATCGGCCTCCAGCCGGTCCAGGCCCTCGATCATGCGGTCCAGCTCGTCGGCGGTGAGCAGGCCCGCGCGGTGCAGGGCGCGGGCGTGAGCGCGCGATCCGGCGATGTCGTGGCGGGCCAGGCGCCAGTCGAAGTGGGTGCTCAGCGACAGGCGTGCCAGGGCCTGGTCGGGGCCGCCCTCGAAGCGGCCTCCCCACAGGCGCAGCGCCTCGGGCTGGTCGGCCATGGTGGTCTCTCCTTGACGTGTGGTGCGGCGGTGCGGGGCCGGGGCCCCGCGTCCGCGCGGGTGCTACGTGTGCGGGCGCCGCTCGTGCGGCCCGGCGGTCCCGGCGGGGCGCCCGGGGCGTCCTCGTACGAGGTTACGGTCTGCGGTCGGCCAGTCGCAGGAGTGCGGCGGCCAGGTCCTCGCCGCCCTGGGGGTCGCGGGAGATGACCAGGATGGTGTCGTCCCCCGCGATGGTGCCCAGGATGGCGTGGAAGTCGGTGTGGTCGATGGCCGAGGCCAGGTACTGGGCCGCGCCGGGCGGGGTGCGGACGATGACCATGTTGGCGGAGGCCTCGGCCGAGACCAGCAGGTCCTCGGCGAGCCGGGTCAGGCGCGCGCCGGAGACCTGTTCCAGGTCCAGGCTGTCGGGGCGGGTGCGCTGGAGGCGTTCGCCCCCCTCCCCCGGCAGCACGTAGACCAGGTGGCCGTCGGCGGTGCGGAGCTTGACGGCGCCCAGCTCGTCCAGGTCACGGGAGAGGGTGGCCTGGGTGACCTGGACGCCCGCCTCGGCCAGGCGCCTGGCCAGCTCGCCCTGGGACCTGACGTCCTCGCGGGTGAGGACGTCGGTGATCCGGGCGTGTCTGGCCGCCTTGGTCATCGGCGCCGTGCCGCCGTTCTCCGCCGTCATGTCCGGACGGCTCCGGGGTTGTCGCTGGCCTCCAGCAGGAAGGCGAGCAGGGCCTTCTGGGCGTGGCGGCGGTTCTCGGCCTCGTCCCAGACCACGCTCTGCGGCCCGTCGATGACCTCGGCGGAGACCTCCTTGCCGCGGTAGGCGGGCAGGCAGTGCAGGACGACGGCCTCGGGGTGGGCGGTGGCGAGCAGGTCGGCGTCGATCGCGTAGGGGCGGAAGGGCGCCTCGCGGTCGGCGGCCTCGTCCTCCTGTCCCATGGACACCCAGGTGTCGGTGGCCAGGACGTCGGCTCCCCGGGCGGCCTCGCGGGCGTCGGCGGTGACCGTGACCGACCCGCCGGTGGTGGCGGCGATCTCGGCGGCCCGCGCGACCACGCCGGGTTCGGGCTGGTGCCCCTCGGGGGCGCCGACGCGCACGTGGAGTCCGGCGGTGGCGCCGCCGAGCAGGTAGGAGTGGGCCATGTTGTTGGCGCCGTCGCCCAGGTAGGCGAGGGTGAGCCCGGCCAGGGCGCCCTTGTGCTCGCGGACGGTCTGGAGGTCGGCGAGGATCTGGCAGGGGTGGAACTCGTCGGTGAGGGAGTTGACCACCGGGACGGAGATGTGGGCGGCCAGGGTCTCCAGGTCGCTCTGGGCGAAGGTGCGCCACACGACGGCGGCGACCTGGCGCTCCAGGACGCGGGCGGTGTCCTCCAGGGGTTCGCCGCGGCCCATCTGGGTGCTGGCGGTGTCCAGGACCAGGGCGCTGCCGCCCAGGTCGGCGACGCCGACGGCGAAGGACAGCCGGGTCCGGGTGGAGGGCTTGTCGAAGATCAGGGCGACGGTGCGCGGACCGGTGAGCGGACGGTGGCCGAAGCGGTCCTTCTTCATGTCGTCGGCGAGGTCGAGGACCCGGGCCTGCTCGTCCGGGGTCAGGTCGTCGTCGCGCAGGAAGTGGCGGGTCACGGCTACTGCTGCTCCTTCGTCGCTGCGGCCTCGGCGGCGTCCAGGATGGTGGGCAGCGCCTCGATGAACAGGCCGATCTGTTCGGGTGTGATGACCAGGGGCGGGGCGATCCGGATCACGTCGGGGGCCACGGCGTTGACGAGGAAGCCGCGGACGGCCGCCTGTTCCTGCACGTGGGCCGCGGACGGTGCGGTGAGCTCCAGGGCCCGCCACAGTCCGCTGCCGCGCTGTCCGGCCAGCAGGGGGTGGTCGACGGCGTCGAGCTGCTCGGCGAGCAGGTCGCCCATGACGGCGGTGTGGGCGAGCAGGTTCTCGCTCTCGATGGTGTCGAGGACGGCGAGGGCCGCCGCGCAGGCCACGGGGTTGCCGCCGAAGGTGGAGCCGTGGTCGCCCTTGTCGAAGGCGTCGGCGTAGCGGCCGAAGCCGACGCAGGCGCCGATGGGCAGGCCGCCGCCCAGGCCCTTGGCGAGGGTGAGCACGTCGGGGCGCACGTCCTCCTCCTGGTGGGCGAACCAGCGGCCGGTGCGGCCGATGCCGCTCTGGATCTCGTCGAGGACGAAGGCGGCGCCGGCGTCGTCGCAGATCCGCCGGACCCCGGCGAGGTAGCCCTCGGGGGCGGGGACGACCCCGGCCTCGCCCTGGGTGGGTTCGGTGAACACCGCGACGCAGTGCTCGTCGACGGCGTCGGCGAGGGCGTCCAGGTCGCCGTGGGGGACGAAGCGCACGTCCATGCCGAAGGGGCCGAAGGGCTCGCGGATGGCCTCCTTGCCGGTGAGGGCGAGGGAGCCGGAGGTGCGGCCGTGGAAGCCGTGGGCGGCGGCGACGAAGTAGTGGCGTCCGGGTCCAGCTGCGCGCTTGACCAGCTTGAGCGCGGCCTCGTTGGCCTCGGTGCCGGAGTTGGCGAAGAAGACCTTGGCGTCGCCGCCGACCAGGCCGATCAGGCGCTCGGCGAGTTGGACCTCGCGTTCGTGGACGAACAGGTTGCTGGTGTGGGCGAGCGTGGCCGCCTGGTGGGCGACCGCCTTGACCAGGGCGGGGTGTCCGTGTCCGAGGCTGGAGACGGCGATCCCCGCGATGAGGTCGAGGTACTGGCGTCCGTCGGCGTCGTAGACCTCGCAGCCGCGCCCGAGGGTGAGGGCCACGGGCGGGACGCCGTAGTTGGGCATGAGCGAGGCCGCGAAGCGCTCGCGCAGGTGGGAACCGCTGGTCACTGTGCGCCTCCTGCGTTGGTGACGGTGGTTTGGGTGTTGCGCCAGGGGCGCGGAGTGTGGCCGTTGCCCGCGAGCAGGGCGGCCTCCAGTTCCTCGTCGGCGACCATGGTGCCCACGCCCTGGTCGGTGAAGACCTCCAGGAGCAGGGAGTGGGGCACGCGGCCGTCGATGATGTGGGCCTGGGGGACGCCGCCCTCCACGGCGTGCAGGCAGGCCTCCATCTTGGGGAGCATCCCCGAGGACAGGGAGGGCAGCAGGGCTCGCAGTTCGTCGACGTCCAGGCGGCTGATCAGCTCGGTGTTGCGGGGGTAGTCGGAGAACAGCCCCTCGACGTCGGTGAGCATGATGAGTTTGCTGGCGCCCAGGGCGACCGCGAGGGCGGAGGCGGCGGTGTCGGCGTTGACGTTGTAGACGCCGCCGTCGTCGGCACGGGCGACGCTGGAGACCACGGGGATGCGGCCGTCGTCCAGGAGCGCGGCGACGGCTCCGGGGTCGACCCCGGTGATCTCGCCGACGCGGCCGATGTCGACGGTCTCGCCGTCCACCTCGACGGTCTTGCGCACGGCGGACAGGAGGTTGGCGTCCTCGCCGGACATGCCGACGGCGAAGGGGCCGTGCTGGTTGACCAGGCCGACGATCTCGCGGTTGACCTGGCCGGTGAGGACCATGCGGACGATGTCCATGGCCTCGTCGGTGGTCACGCGCAGACCGGCGGTGAAGGTGGACTCGACTCCGGAGCGTTCGAGCTGGGCGCTGATCTGGGGGCCGCCGCCGTGCACGACGACGGGGCGCAGGCCCGCGTAGCGCAGGAAGACGATGGACTCGGCGAAGCGGACCCGCAGCTCCTCGCTGATCATGGCGTTGCCGCCGTACTTGACCACGACGGTGCGGCCGTGGAAGCGGGAGAGCCAGGGCAGCGCCTCGATGAGGTGGGCCGCCTTGTCCAGGGCGTGGGCCCTGGCCGGATCGTCGGTGGTGTGGGGTGAGCGCGCGATCATCAGTTCTGGGCCCGGTCGTGGTCGGTGGCGGGGGTGTCGGCGCGCAGCTGGGTGGCCAGCTCGGCCAGCACCTCGGTGAGCAGTGCGGCGAGGTCGTCCTCGTGGGGGGACGTGCCGCTGGCTCCGCTGGCCATGAGCAGCACGGTGTCGTTGGTGGCGGTCAGCGGGTCGAGGGACGCCGCGACGGCGTCGGCGAGCAGGCGCCGGCACTGGTCGGCGGTGACGTCGGCGTCGGTGGTGAGCACGCACAGCACCGTGGACAGGGAGGCGTCCGGGCCCTTGGCCATGGCTCCGACGGTGTAGCCGTCGCCGCGCCGGAAGGCGATCTTGGCGACGGTGTCGGTGGTGCGGATCGCGTCGGCGGCGTCCAGCCCGCCGCCGCGCGAGGCCTGGCCCAGGGCTGCGGTGACGCCCCGGAGCAGGGCTCCGGGGTCGGTGCGCCCACCCACGCGACCGGCGGAGCAGAGCACGACCTCGGCGGCGGAGTCGTCGAGGAGGTCCGCGGTGTGCTCGGCCGCGGCGTGGACGTCCTGGAAACCCGCGTCGGCCCCGCCGGAGTCGATGACGGCGGCGCGCACGCGCTCGCCGAAGAGGACCTGCTGGGACCACAGGACGGGAGCGGCCCTGTCCTCGGCGGCGGTGAAGACGGCTCCGGCGGCCCGGGAGGGGCCGTCGTTGACGACCACGGCGACGTCCCGGGCGCCGCCGCCCTTGAACCCGGCGGCGACTCCGGCGGCGCGGAAGCCCCGGGGCGCGGTGACGCTCACGGGGCGACCGCCGCGAGCGGAAGGCCGGTGTCCTCGGGCAGGCCGAGGGCGAGGTTGGTGCTCTGGACGGCGCCGCCCGCGGTGCCCTTGGTGAGGTTGTCCAGGGCGGCGACGGCCACCATGCGGCCCGCGTCGGAATCCACAGTGACCTGCACAAAAGTAGTGTTGGCGGCCAGCGTCATGGCGGTGCTGGGCCAGGTGCCCTCGGGGAGCAGGTGGACGAAGGGCTCGTCGGCGTAGGCGGTCTGGTAGGCCGCGCGGACCTGCTCGGCGGTGACGCCCTCCTTCAGGGGCGCGGTGCAGGTGGCCAGGATGCCGCGGGGCAGCGGGGCCAGGACCGGGGTGAAGGAGAGCCTGACCGGCTCGCCGGTGACCGAGGTGAGGTTCTGGACGATCTCGGGGTTGTGCCGGTGGGTGCCGCCGACCCCGTAGGGGCTGAGGGCGCCCATGACCTCGCTGCCGACGAGGTTGGGCTTGGGCGCCTTGCCCGCGCCGGAGGTGCCGGTGACGGCGACGACGGTCAGGTCGGGCTCGACGAGCTGCTCGGCCAGGCCCGGGAAGAGGGCCAGCGTGGCGACGGTGACGTGGCAGCCGGGGACGGCGACGCGGCGGGCCCCGGTGAGTCGCTCGCGCTGTCCGGGGAGTTCGGGGAGACCATAGGGCCAGGTCCCGGCGTGCGGGGTGCCGTAGAAGCGTTCCCAGGCGGCGGCGTCGTTGAGGCGGAAGTCGGCGCCGCAGTCGACCACGAGGGTGTCGTCGCCGAGCTGCTGGGCGATGTCGGCGGACTGGCCGTGCGGGAGGGCCAGGTAGACGACGTCGTGTCCGCGCAGCTCCTCGACGGTGGTGGGTGCCAGGATCCGGTCGGCCAGCGGCAGCAGGTGCGGCTGGTGCTGGATGAGGGGGGTTCCGGCGTTGCCTCCGGCGGTGACCGCGCCGATCGAGATGTCGGGGTGCCCCAGGAGCAGGCGCAGCAGCTCGCCTCCCGCGTAGCCGCTGGCTCCGGCGATGGCCGCTGTGTGTCCCATGGTGGTGCCCCCTGATCAGTTCGACTGAACTATCATGCACTCACGTGTAAATTTATGCAACCAGATTTCCACCCAGTGTGGGCGGAGTCTCCTCCCGGAACCACCCGGCTACCCAGTGCCCACGGGATACCCCAGGGGGTGTCCCTTTTCAGGCGTGCTCAGCCGGGCACCCGTAGAGCTGACAGCGGCGGCCCGCCGCAGGGGGGTGAGCCCTCGACAAAGCGCAACCACCCCCCCGTAGAGCGCGGGCTGGCGCTCCGCCCCAGGGGGTGTCCCTTTCCAGACGGCCTCAGCCAGGTACCCGTAGAGCTCGCACATTCCCCGTCCGCCCCTGGGGGGTGGTCGTGGTG
>ANAW01000103.1:0-14805 GCA_000340945.1 Nocardiopsis synnemataformans DSM 44143
CGTAGAGCCCGGGCTGACGCTGAGTACAGCGGGGTTGGCGTAGAGCATCCCTGCGTCAGCACCCACCCACCCGTAGAACCCAGACAAACGCTGGGCTCAACGGGATCAGCGTGGATCTCCCCCGGCCTCAGCGACCCGAGATACGGGTGGCGATCCCGGCCAGGCGCGAGGTGTGCGCCTTGTCCTCGGTCCGCGACTCGCGGCGGTCGGCGCTCCGGTACAGCCCGTGGATGACCTGTGTGCCCACCCAGCGCAGGGGCTCGGGCTCCCAGCCGCGGACGCGGTGGCCCACCCACGGCAGGCGGGTCAGGTCGGTCTCGCGGCGCAGGACCAGGTCGCGCAGGGTGCGCCCGGCCAGGTTGCTGGCGGCCACCCCACTACCCGCGTAGCCGCCCGCCCAGCCCAGGCCGGTCTCCGTGTCCAGGTGCACGGTGGGACGCCAGTCGCGTGGCACCCCCAGCACGCCGGACCAGGCGTGCTCGACCGGCACGTCGGCCACGTCGGGGAACATGCGGGTCAGCGCCTGCCACAGTTCGGCGATGGCCTGCGGCTGGGTGGCACCCTCCCCGTCCCTGGCCCCGTCCTTGCCCCCGTCCCCGTCCTTGCCCTCGTCCCCGTCCCTGGCGCCGTCCCTGCCCCTGCCCCTGACCCCGTCCTGGGCCGAGCCGAAGCGGTGCGGAACGCCGCGCCCGCCGATCGCGATGCGGTCGTCGGCCGTGCGCTGGGCGTAGACGTGGGAGTGGGCGGTGTCACCCAGCAGCTCACGGCCCTCCCAGCCGATCTTCTCCCACAGCTCGGCGGGAACGGGCTCGGTGACGATCATCGAGGAGTTCACCGGCTGCCAGTCGCGTCGCTGGCCGCGCAGGGTGGAGGTGAAGCCCTCGGTGGCGCGCACGACGTGGTCTGCGTAGACCGTGCCGTGCTCGGTGACGACCGCCGGGCGGGCCGCGCCCTGGCGGGGGCGGATCTCCTCCACCGCGGTGCCCTCGAAGAGGGCCACGCCCAGGTCCTCCACCACCCGGGCCAGTCCCGTGACCAGCTTGGCGGGCTGCACGCGGGCGGCGTGCGGCGAGTAGGCGCAGGCGACGGCTCCGGACACCGTCAGCCGGGGCTCGCGCTCACCGTCCAGCAGGTGGATGTCGTCGGGCCAGTAGCCCCACTCCTGGAGGTACTCGATGTCCTCGGCCAGGCGCTCGCGCTGGGCGGCGTTGGTGGCCACCAGGCGCATGCCGCCGCGGACGATGTCGGCGTCGATGCCCTCGGCCTCGGCGACCGAGGCCACCTCGGTGACGGTGTCCATCATCGCCCGTTGCAGGGCGACCATCGCGGCCTTGCCGTGTGACTGTGCGTAGCGCTCGCGGGAGCCCGCGAACTCCGCCGACAGCCACCCTCCGTTGCGGCCCGAGGCGCCGAATCCGGCGAACTCGCGTTCGACCACCGCCACGCGAAGGTCCGGCTGCTCCTTCTTGAGGTAGTAGGCGGTCCACAGGCCCGTGTACCCGGCTCCGACCACGCAGACGTCGTAGTCGGCGGTGCCGGGCAGGGCCGCGCGGCGCTCGGGGAGCCCGGTCTCGCGGAACCAGAAGGAGACCCCTCCGTTGGCGAAGCGCGAGGACCGTGGAATCGCTCTCATCTGCGCGGCAGTGGTGAACAGTCCCATGTTTCCCCCCGAAAAACTGTGCGCTCACGGTCCACCCCGCGGGACCCACGAACTTCCGCCAACCTACACGGGAACGGCGGCCGGTGGGATGCCTTCCCCGCATTCGGGTCCGGCGGCGCACCGGGAGGACGCGGATTCGGCTACCGAGAGTTCCGGCCCGAACGCGCCGTCAGCAGCAGGAGCTGTCACGGAGCGTGCGCGCGATGGCGGCGAGCTGGCGCACCCCGTCCTCGCCGAGCGGGCCCAGGACGTGCTCGCGCAGCCGCTCGACGTGTCTGGTGCGCGCCTGGCCGATGAAGTCCAGCCCCCTGTCGGTGAGGACGGCGTAGACGACCCGGCGGTCGGAGGCGCAGTTCTCCCGCTCCAGGTAGCCCTCGCGCTCCAGGCGGTCCGCGAGCTTGGTGAACCCGCCCGTGCTCAGGCTGACCTCGCGGGCCAGGCGGCTCATGGGCAGCCGGTGGCCGGGGGTGCGCTGGAGGCGTATGAGCACCTCGAACCACGGCCCGGCCATGTCCCTGCCGTCGGGGGTGATGCCGCCCAGGAGCTTGGGCTGGATGACGCTCATGGCCTCGTGGACCAGCCCCCAGGCGGTGATGAGGTCGTCGTCGCTCGTCGCACCGCCAGCGGCACCAGCGGCACCAGCGGCACCAGCGGCACCAGCGCTGCCCGCACCACCAGCGCCACCTACGCTGCCCGCGCTGCTCGCACTGCCCCTGACCTCGGTCGGCTCTGTGGTCATACCCGCTCCCTGTCCCTCACGGGGCGGACGCCGACACGCATCTCACCCACAAGAAATATCTTCCCAGTAAATTTTACTCGACGCGGGACGTTTCGCCCAGTGGTTTTGCCGCGAACACGTCACACCCGGCACGCGGAAGCGCGCACCGGGCTCGGGAAGGCGGCTGCGGGAACGAGCCGGAGGAGGGCGGTCGCGGGAACGGGCCGGAGGAAGACGGCCGCGGGAACGAGTCGGAGGAAAGCGGTCGCGGGAACGGGCCGGAGAAAGGCGGCCGCGGGAGGAGGTTTCCTCCACGGGGCCCCGCCGGGGACGCGGCGGGGCCCCGTGGTCAGTGCCGGGCCGCGACAGCGTCCAGCGCGGCCGACAGGGTGGACACCATGTGGTCGATCTGCTCCCAGGTGATGATGAGCGGCGGCGAGACGAGCAGCGCCGTGGGGATCGGCCGTACGATCACACCGCGGGCCCGCGCCTCGGCGAACACCTCCTGGGTGGTGATTCCCCGGCCGCTCAGGGCCTCCTCGTTGAGTTCCACCGCGCCCATGACGCCCAGGCCCGAGCGGACCTCGGCCACCATCGGGTGGTCGGCCAGACCGCGCAGCGCGCCGTCCAGCTGGCGTTCGATCTCCAGCGACACCGTGAACAGGTCCTCGCGCTCCAGGATGTCCAGGTTGGCCATCGCCGCCGCGCACGCCGTCGGGTGCCCGGCGTAGGTGGTCCCGTGCAGGAACGGGTTGCCCTCGCCGTTGTAGAAGGGGTCGGCCACGCGTCCGCTGACCACGACGCCGCCCAGCGGCAGGTACCCGCTGGAGACGCCCTTGGCGAAGACGATCATGTCCGGGTCGACGCCGAAGCGCTCGATGCCGAACCAGTTCCCCATCCGGGCGAAACCGCAGATCACGCTGTCGACGACGAACAGTACGCCGTACTTGTGACAGATCCGCGACACCTCGGCGAAGTAGTTCTCCTGCGGCAGGAAGACCCCGCCCGCGCCGACCACCGGCTCGGCGAAGAAGGCCGCGACCCGCTCGGGGCCGACCCGGAGGATCTCGGCCTCCAGGGCCTCGGCCGAGTCGTGGGGCACCACGGAGGTGTCCTCGACCAGCTTGCCGTAGCCGCTGCGGAACCGGTCCATGCCCGAGATGCTCGTGCCGAACCCGTGCAGGCCGTGGTAGCCGCCGGTCCGGCTGATCAGGTGGGTGCGCGCGGGCTGGCCGGTGACCGCCCAGTACCGCCGCGCCAGCTTGGCGGCCGTGTCGATGGACTCCCCTCCCCCGCAGGTCAGGATCACCCGCGGGTCGGCCACCGGGGCGTACGAGGCCAGGCGCTCGCACAGTTCCACCGCGGGCCCGTTGGCGAAGTCCCCGTAGACCGTGTAGGCGTCCAGGGTGCTGATCTGTCGGTGGACCGCGTCCGCGATCTCGGTTCGGCCGTGGCCGACGTTGCAGTACCAGAGGCTGGCCGTACCGTCCAGGTAGCGGTCACCGGAGCTGTCCCAGAGCCACACGCCCTCGGCGCGGGCCACCATGAACTCCGGACCCCTGACCACCGTGTTCATATCGCAGAAGGTGTGCCAGAGGCGGCTGGGCTCCCGCTGTTGCGTGGGAGCGAGTGCGGACGAGACAACCGTTTCGGTCATATGGCGACCTCCGAGCCGTGTCATGCGCGAGAGCGCAGTGGAAAACCCAGGTTGATCCAGCCTGCACACGGGCGCCCGTTGATGGCAGGTGCTTGCAGGCTAAGCGTGCGACCCACCTCACAGCAAGAGCCAAAAGGAACATCCATGCCCCGAAACACAAACTTCATGCCGGTTACCCTTGGGGGTCGGCACCAAAACCCTTGCTGGGCTGGAAAAACACGCCGAAAAACAATCTGGAATCCGGTGTCGCCGACGGAGCTTTCACCGACACGCGTGGCGTGGCGTGGCGTGACGGTGTGCGGCCCCCGCGCCACACTCGGCGCGCGCCACCGCGTACACACGAGGGCGGGGCCGGTCACCCCCGTACTCGGAAGGTGACCGGCCCCGCCCCGGCCCAAACACGCGCGCCCGGGCCGCGCGGGACGGCCCCGTACGCTCGGCCGCTCGGAACGACCCCCTGCCTCAGCCGCTCGGAACGACCCCCCCTGCCTCAGCCGCGCAGGACGGCCCCCGTGCGCTCGGTCGCCAGGGCGACGGCCGCGTCGCGGGCCGCTCCGGCCTCCTCCGCCGTCAGCGTCCGGTCCGCGGCCCGGAAGCGCAGGGCGAAGGCCACCGACTTGCCGCCCTCGCCGACCTGGTCCCCGGTGTAGACGTCGAACAGGCGCACGCTCTCCAGCAGCTCACCGGCGCCCTCGGCCAGCGCGGCGCTGACCTGGCCGACCGGCACCGAGGAGTCCACGACCAGGGCCACGTCCTGCGTGGCCACCGGGTACGTGGAGATCCGCGGCGCGACGACCGGGGTGCGGGCCCGCTCGATGCGGTCGAGCTCGACCTCCACCGCGGCCGTGCGCTCGGGCAGCCCGAACGCCTGGACGGTGCGCGGGTGCAGCTCTCCGGCGTGGCCCACGAGCAGGCGTTCGCCGTCCACGCGCACGTACAGCGCGGCGCAGCGGCCCGGGTGCCACGGAGCGTGCTGGTCGGCCTCGACCTCCAGCTCGACCCCCGCGACGCGGGCGACGTCGCGCGCGGTCTGGATCGCGTCGGCCCAGCCGGCCTCGCGGCCCGGACCCCACCATCCGGCGCGCTCGGCGTGGCCGGAGATCACCGCGCCCACCCGGCGCGGCTGGTCCGGCAGGGCGGCCTCGATCCGGGCCAGTTCCTCGGCGCCGGGCCCGCGGTCCACCGCCAGCATGGGCGCGCGGGGGGCGCCGGGCCTGGGCCGGTAGACCAGGCCCGTCTCGTACAGGGCCACGTCGGTGAACCCGCGGCCCGCGTTGCGGGCCAGCGCCTTGAACAGGCCCGGCAGCAGCGTGGTGCGCAGCAGCGGCTCGCCCTCGTTGAGCGGGTTGGCCAGGCGCAGGGCGCTGCGGCGGTCGTCGTCGGCCGCCAGCTGGAGGCCGTCGAGGTCGCGCTCTCCCACGAAGGGGTAGTTCAGCACCTCGTGGAAGCCGGTCTCGGCCAGGGTGCGGCCGACCGCGCGGCGCAGGCGCTGGCCCGCGGTCAGGCCGCGGCCCGAGGCGCGCGGGCGGATCGAGGGGATGTTCTCGTAGCCCTCGAAGCGGATGACCTCCTCGGCGAGGTCGTTGGGGTCGGTGATGTCGGGCCGCCAGCTGGGCGGAACGACCCTCAGCAGGTCCCCGTCTACCTCCACCTCGCAGCCGACGGCGCGCAGCCACCGCCGCGTGGTGCCCTCGGGGTAGTCCACCCCGGCGACGGCTCCCGCGTGGGAGGCCCGCACCGTGACCGGCTCGCGCGCGGCGGTGCGGTCCAGGTGGGTGTAGGCGGTCTCGACCGTGGCGCCGCCCAGCTCCGCGAGCAGCTCGACCGCGCGGGTGGCGGCGGCCAGTTGCACGGCCGAGTCCACGCCGCGCTCGAAGCGGCGGGAGGACTCCGAGGACAGCTGGTGGCGCCGCGAGGCGCGGGCGATGTGCATGGCCTCGAAGTGCGCGGCCTCGACCAGCACCTCGGTGCTGGTCAGGGAGATCTCCGTGGTCAGACCGCCCATGACCCCGGCGATGTTGACCGGGCCGCTGTCGTCGGCGATGACGATGTCGTCGGTGTCCAGGGAGCGCTGGACGTGGTCCAGGGTCTCCAGCTTCTCCCCCGCCTCGGCGGCGCGCACCCGCAGGGCCCCGCGCAGCCGGGCGCGGTCCCAGGCGTGCAGCGGCTGGCCGAGTTCGAGCATCACGTAGTTGGTGACGTCGACGGCCAGGGAGATCGGGCGCACGCCGCACTGGTGCAGGCGGCGCTTCATCCACAGCGGGCTGGGCGCGTCGGGGTCGAACCCGGTGGCGCCGCGCAGGACGTAGCGGTCGCACAGGGCCGGGTCGATCTCGGCGGGGTGGCCCTCGCCGCCGGACTCGGCGACGGCGACGTCGGCCGGGTCGCGGAGGTCCACCCCGTACAGCGCGGCGGCGTCGCGGGCCACGCCGCGCAGGGACAGCGCGTAGCCGCGGTCGGGCGTGACGGCGATGTCCAGGACGTCCTCGCGCAGGCCGAGCGGCCCGATGGCGTCCTCGCCCACCGCGCCGAAGCCCTCGGGCAGGACGATGATGCCGCTGTGGTCCTCCCACAGGCCCAGCTCGCTGGCGGAGCAGATCATGCCCGCCGACATCCGGCCGTAGGTCTTGCGGGCGCCGATCCGGAAGCCGCCGGGCAGTTCGGCGCCGGGCAGGCAGACCACGACCAGGTCGCCCTCGGAGAAGTTGCGGGCGCCGCAGACGATCTCCTGCGGCTCACCGGTGCCGTTGGCCCCGCCCACGTCCACCCGGCAGTAGCGGATGGGCTTCTTGAAACCGGTGAGCTCCTCGATCTCCAGCACGCGGCCGTACACGATGGGGCCGGTGATGTCGGAGCCGAGCCTGTCGACGGTCTCGACCTCCAGGCCCGCCAGCGTGAGGCGGCCGGCGAGTTCGCGGGCGGTGGTGCCGACCGGAAGGTCGACGTACTCCCGCAGCCAGCTCAGGGGGACGCGCATCAGTTCTCACTCCCGAACGCCGAGGTGAAGCGGATGTCGCCCTCGACCATGTCGTGCATGTCGCGCACCCCGTGCGCGAACATCAGTGTCCGTTCGATTCCCAGCCCGAAGGCCCAGCCCGTGTAGACCTCGGGGTCCACGCCCGCGGCGGTGAGCACGCGGGGGTTGACCACGCCGCAGCCGCCGATCTCGATCCAGCCCTCGCTGGAGCAGGTGCGGCAGGACGCGTCCGGGTTGCCCACGGAGGCGCCCCGGCACACGAAGCACTCCATGTCGACCTCGGCGGAGGGCTCGGTGAAGGGGAAGTAGGAGGCGCGGAAGCGCGTGCGCAGCCCCTCGCCGAACACGCCCTCGACGTAGGCGTCGATGGCCCCGCGCAGGTGCGCCAGGGTGACGCCCCGGTCCACGACCAGGCCCTCCAGCTGGTGGAAGACGGGGCTGTGGGTGGCGTCGAGCTCGTCGGTGCGGAAGGTCTTGCCGGGCGCGACCACGTACACCGGCAGCTCCCGCGAGAGCAGGGCGCGGATCTGCACCGGCGAGGTGTGGGTGCGCATGACCAGGCCGGACTCGCCCCCGTCCGGGCCCTGCACGAAGAAGGTGTCCTGCATGGTGCGGGCGGGGTGGTCGGGCTTGAAGTTGAGGGCGTCGAAGTTGAACCACTCGGCCTCGACCTCGGGGCCCTCGGCGATCTCGAAGCCCATGCCGACGAAGATGTCGGCCACGCGCTCGGCGACGGTGGTCAGCGGGTGGCGGGAGCCGCGCGGGGCCCGGTCCCAGGGCAGGGTGACGTCGACGCGCTCCTCGATGAGCACGCGCTCGTCGCGCTCGGCCTCCAGGACCGCCTGGCGGGCCTTGAGGGCCTGGCCGACGTCGCGGCGGGCGCCGCCCACGCGCTTGCCCGCGTCGGCCTTGGCCGCGGGGGGAAGCGCGCCGATCTCCCGGTTGGCCAGGGCCAGCGGGGAGCGGTCCGAGGCGTGCGCGAGCCGGACCTCCTTGAGTTCGGCGAGGTCGGCGGCGGCCTCGACGGCGGCCAGCGCCTCCTCGCGCATGCGGGCGACCTCGTCGGGGTGCAGGGAGGTCACCTCGACCGGGTCGAAGGAATTGTTCGGTGCAGACATGGTTGGTTGCCTCGCCGCCGACGTCCCCGGCATGGAGGACGGGCGGCAGTCACGGTCCGCGGCGGGGCGGACGAAGCCGACAGGAAGAGCACAGGCGGATTTCGGGCGGGCCCGGCCAAGGACGTGTGTCGCGGAGCCCGGGGCACGCCGTTGCGCCCACCGGGGAGGCTGGAGGGTCTGAGGGCCTCAGACGAACTCGGGTGCCCCGGCGGGCATGGTAAATCGGAACTCCGCGCCGCCGCTGGGGGCGCGTCCGACGGTGATCGTGCCGCCGTGGGCCTCGACGAGGCCCTTGACGATGAACAGTCCGAGGCCGGTCCCGCCCCGGCGCTTGCTGCGCCAGAACTGGCGGAAGACGCGCGGAATGGTCTCGGGCGCTATGCCCTGGCCCTCGTCGCGCACCGACACCGCTGTTCCTCCCTCGCAGGGCTCGATCACGACACTGACAGTACCAGCGCCGTGCCGCACCCCGTTTTCCACGAGGTTGGACAGGATCTGCTCGATCTTGTCGGCGTCGAGCCACATGCGCGGCAGCTCCCCGCGGGTCTCGACCCGGAAGCGCTCCTCCGGTTCCCCGGAGGCGACGCGGCCGGCCACGACCCGGCGCACGGCGTCGGGCAGGTCCACCACCTGGCGGCGCACCTCAAGGCGGCCCGACTCTATGCGGGAGACGTCGAGCAGGTCGTGGATGAGGCGGGTGACGCGGTCGGCGTCGGCGTTGACCGTCTCCAGCATGAACAGCTTCTGCTTGTCGGTGAGCCGCTCCCACTTGGCGAGCAGGGTGGAGGTGAAGCCCTTGACGCTGGTCAGGGGTGAGCGCAGCTCGTGGGCGACCTCCGAGACCAGGTCGGCGCGGGAGCGCTCGGCGTGCGCGGAGGCGTCCCGGAGGGTGACGACCAGGCGGACGAGCTCTCCCCCGGGGCGGGCGCGCACGTAGCGCGCGGCGACGAGGACCTCGCGGTCGTCGGGCAGCAGGAGGGCGCGCTCGGCCTGGCGGACGCGGTCGCGCGCGCCGCCGTAGGGGTCGCTGGCCTTCCACCAGTCGTTGCCGTCGATGCCCAGGAGGGGCAGGACGACGCGGTAGTCGCGGCCCAGGGCGGACTCGGCGGGGATGCCCAGGACATGGGCGGCCTGGGTGTTGAAGAGCACGACGCGACCGCGGGAGTCGGCCACCACGACGCCGTCGGGCAGGTCGTCGGCGTGCAGCGGGGTGCCGCCCGGTCCGGCGGGCGAGCCGCCGTCGACCTCCCACAGGGCCGCGGGGACGTGAGCGGTCCCGCTGCCCGAGTCCTCCGCCGGGTGGTCCACCTGCCGGCCGCTGCCCACGCCTCTCCCCGCTCCCCTTGAAGGTCCACGACCACAGGCTCCTGGGCCGAGGACCGCTGACCGGTCGTGTCCGCAACACCCGTGGACACCACCGCGGGTTGTCTACCCTGCACTTCCACCTGGTACGCCTCGCGACCCGGGAACGGGCGCCCGACGACAGACGAGCGTACAAGCCCCCTCCCCACGGCCCGCCGCCCGGGAACGGGGACCGCGGGCCCGAGCGCGCGGCGCGTGCTCACGCGGTGTCGTCAAGCCTGCCGGGTGGGGCAGGGAGGACACAGCGTCGCACCCGTGACACGGGTAGTCCGTCGGGCCCTAAGCGCGACGCGCATGGACCCTCCGCGATCCCTCGGCCCCGACCCTATAGGCACGCGGTGCCGGTGCACGTGCACTTCGGACGAACGCGGTACCCGGAAACAGCACGGGCGCCGACGGCCGGGCCCGTGCACGGAAGCTCCGGAAACGCACCCGTACAGTCACGCACAGTGACTGACCGTGCCGTGAGCTGGGCCGATCCGAACCCGTCCGGACCGGCTCAGGAACGCCGCTGCTGCCGCGCGGTGGTGTAGAGGCAGACCGCGGCGGCGGTGGCCAGATTCAGGCTTTCGGCCCCGCCGTAGATCGGGACGCTGACCGCGCCGTCGGTCAGGGCGACGGTCTCCTCGGGCAGCCCCCAGGCCTCGTTGCCGAACACCCAGCCGACCGGGCCGTCCAGGTCGCCGCTGTCGGCGACCGCGTGCAGGTCGCGCTGGCCGCTGCCGTCCGCGGCCCACACCCGTGCGCCCGCGCCGCGCAGGAAGTCGACTGCGCGCGCCACGGGGACGCCCACGACCACGGGCAGGTGGAACAGGCTTCCCGCGGAGGCCCGCACGCACTTGCCGTTGTAGGGGTCGACGGAGGCGTCGGTGAAGATGACGACGTCGGCGCCGGCCGCGTCGGCGGTGCGCAGCACCGTGCCCGCGTTGCCCGGGTCGCGGACGTGGGAGAGCACGGCCGCGAGGCGGACGTCGCCGACCCGCTCCAGGGGGACGTCGACGAACTCGCAGACCGCGATGATCCCCTGCGGGGTGACCGTCTGGGCCAGCTCGGACATCACGTCCAGGCTGACCCTGTGGGTGGGCACGTCCACCGCGCGGGCGGCGTCCACCAGGTCGATGTGGCGCTGCATGGCCTCCGCGGTGGCGTAGACCTCGACCACGCCGGAGGCGGTCCCTCCGTGGGGGGACCGCCTCCGGGCGCCGTCGACCGCGGCGGCCAGGGCCTCGCGCACAGCCTGCGGGCCCTCGGCGAGGAAGCGCCGCTCGCGTTGGCGGAAGGTGCGCTTGGCGAGCCGCCGAACTCCCTTGATCCTGGGTGAGCGGATGCTCGTGAACTCGTGGCTCGCCATCACCGCTCGCCTAGGCCGCGGCCTCGGTGGGGAGGGCCTTCTTGGCCGTCTCCACCAGGCTGGCGAAGGCGGCCTCGTCGTGGACCGCCAGCTCGGCGAGCATACGGCGGTCGACCTCGATGCCGGCCAGCTTCAGGCCCTGCATGAAACGGTTGTAGGTCAGGCCCTGGGCGCGGGAGGCGGCGTTGATGCGCTGGATCCACAGGCGACGGAACTGCCCCTTCCGGTCCTTGCGGTCCCGGTAGGAGTAGGTCATCGAGTGGAGCATCTGCTCCTTGGCCTTGCGGTACAGGCGCGAGCGCTGCCCGCGGTAGCCGCTGGCCCGGTCGAGAACGACCTTGCGCTTCTTCTTGGCGTTGAGAGCCCGCTTCACGCGTGCCACTGGAACTCCCTAGTTGTCTCTTCCGGCGCGCGCGGCGCGCCGACCGGCCCGGCTGCGTCGAACCCGGCGGCCGTGTTGCTTCGGTGGTTCCCTCCCCGGGGCCGTCACCGCACCGGCCGTGGCCGGCGGATGGGCGCTTCCGCGGAGGGGAGGGGCCCGGGACTACTTGCCGAGCAGCTTGCGCATGTTCTTGGCGTCCGCGGGGGAGAGCACGGCCTCGTTGCCCAGCTTGCGCTTGCGCTTGGAGGTCTTGTGCTCAAGGATGTGGTTCTTGTTGGCACGGCGGCGCATGATCTTGCCGGAGCCGGTGACCTTGAAGCGGTCCTTGGCCCCACTGTGGGTCTTGTTCTTCGGCATGTCGCCGTCGTCTCCTACTCAGTCGGAGTGCCATCCGCCCCGAGGGGCGGAGGACACGCTTCTTCCGCTGCTGTGGCGGGGACACCGCGCGTCGGGGCGCCGCATCCGGGCCGCGCGCAGCCCTGCTCACCACCCGGTCCCTGTCGGCGACCGGGCGGTGGAGGACCTCGCGTCGCTAGGCGTCCGAGCCCTGCTCGCGGCGGGTCTTGTCCCCCGCCGCAGCACGGGCCTCGGCCTTGTGCTCGGACCGCCGCTTGTGCGGGCCGATCACCATGACCATGTTGCGACCGTCCTGCTTGGGCTGCGACTCCACGGTGCCGAGGTCCTGGACGTCCTGGGCCAGGCGCGCCAGCAGGCGGCGGCCCAGCTCGGGCCGGGACTGCTCGCGTCCGCGGAACATGATCGTCACCTTGACCTTGTCCCCGCTCTTGAGGAACCGCACCACGTGACCCTTCTTGGTCTCGTAGTCGTGCGGGTCGATCTTCGGGCGGAGCTTGATCTCCTTGATGATCGTGTTCGACTGGTTCTTGCGCGACTCTCGGGCCTTGACCGCGGACTCGTACTTGAACTTGCCGTAGTCCATCAGCTTGGCGACCGGCGGGCGCGCGGTCGGCGCGACCTCTACGAGGTCGAGGTCGGACTCCTGGGCAAGACGCAGGGCGTCCTGCACGGAGACGATGCCGACCTGCTCGCCGTTGGGTCCGACGAGACGGACCTCGGGCACCCGGATACGGTCATTGATGCGGGGCTCTGCGCTGATGAGACCCCTCCCTAGCTATGTCGATTACCTGGGACCGGTCGCCCACCCGGTGGCGGACGGCCGTGTGGACCGGGCCGCCCTCGTCCGTCGGGCCGCCGGTCGCGTCGGGGTCCGCATACAGCGAAAACCCCGCCAGCGTGTGCAAGCGGGGTGATCCGACCGGATATTCCCAGCGAGGACGGACGCGCGGACCGGGCACCCCGGACACGGGTGCTCGGTCGACAGAACGCGGCACGATCGATCGCCGGGCCGGAACCTACGCGGGCGGTACCCGGCAGGTGGGAGGATCATCTCCGCTTGCGGCTCCGGTGTGGGACACACCGGACCAAGTCGATACCTCATAGTACCAGTGGTCGGGACCCGCTCGTCCCACCCGGTCGGGCGCCGCCCCCGGCCGCGCTCAGGCGGGGACGGAGCGGCGGGCCAGCTCCGCCTCACCCGCCGCGCGCATGGCCTCCACGGGCACGTCCCGGACACCGGTCATCAGGCGGACCTGCTCGACGGCCTGGTGCAGGAGCATCGGGAAGCCGCCCACCACGCGGCCGCCGCGCGCGGCGACGGCCGCCGCGGCGCGGGTGGGCCAGGGCGAGTAGACGACGTCGAACAGGTCGGCGCGCGAGGCGGCGAGCAGGTCGGCGTGGACGTCGGCCGCGCCCGAGGGCAGGGAGGAGACGACCAGGTCCGCGTCCAGGTGCCTCTCCACCTCGGCGAGCGGCGCGACCTCCAGCGGGTGGCCCATCCGGCGGGCCGCGGCGGCCACCTGCCCGGCTCGGGCCGTGTCGCGGGCCAGCACGGTGACCGGGGCGGTCAGGCCGAGCAGGCGCAGGGCGGCCAGCGCGGAGGCCGCCGTGGCCCCGGCGCCCAGGACGACCGCGCTGCGCGGGGCGCCCGCCCCGGCCTCGGCCAGGGCCGCGGCGATCCCGGCGACGTCGGTGTTGGAGGCGTGCCACCCCCGCGCTCCCCTGACCAGGGTGTTGGCCCCGCCCACCTGGAGGGCCAGGTCGTCGACCGTGTCGGCCAGCTCCAGGGCGCGGCGCTTGAGCGGCATGGTCAGGGACAGCCCGGCCCACTCCCCGCCGAGCCCGGAGAGGAAGGGCGCGAGCTCCTCCTCCCCGCACTCGTGCAGGCCGTAGGACCAGTCGTCCAGGCCCATCGCCGCGTAGGCGGCGGTGTGCAGGACCGGTGAGAGCGAGTGGGCCACCGGCGAGCCCAGGACGGCGGCGCGCACCGGCCCCATGTCACCCTCCCCCTACCATTCGGCCTGGTTCTCGGCCACCATCTGGTTGTGCTCCTCCAGGGTGTTGGAGAAGCCGGTCTCACCGTTCTCGGGGTCGACGAGCGCGAAGTAGAGGTAGTCCTCGTCGGCCGGTTCCAGCGCCGCCTCGATGGCGTCCTCTCCGGGGGCCACGAACGGCCCCACGGGCAGTCCGGTCATGCCGTAGGTGCTGTAGCCGCGCGGGTCGGCCTCGCAGGAGGCGCGCTGCTCGTCGTTGAGGAAGGTGCCCTCCTCACCCAGGACGTAGAAGCACGTGCTGTCCATCTGGAGCTGCATGCCCTGCTCCAGGCGGTTGTGCACGACCGCCGAGATGAGGGGCATGTCCTCCCTGGTGCCGGTCTCGGCCTGGACGATGGCCGCGATCGCCATGATCTCGTTGGCGTCGTAGCCCAGTGCCTCGGCCCTGTTCTCCAGGTCGAGGTTCTCGGCGACCTCGTTGTGCTGGGTGACCATCGTCCTGAGCACCGAGAGCGCCTCGGCTCCCGGGTCGAACCGGTAGGTGGACGGGAACAGGTAGCCCTCGGGCCCCTCGGTGGCGTAGTCGGGCAGGCCGAGCTCGTCGGTCTGGGCGTAGGCGGCGTCCAGCTCCTCCACGCTCAGGTCGGTGGCCTCGGAGATCCTCTCGAAGATCCCGTCCGTGCGCAGCCCCTCGGGGATGGTGACGCGCCCGCCGACACGGCTGGCCGGGTCGAGCAGGGCGGCCACGGCGGCCTCACCGCTCATCCCCTGGGCCAGGGAGTAGGTGCCGGGGGCCAGCCCGGAGCCGAGCTCCTCCTCGGGGACGGCGCCCAGCGCGTTGAGGAACGCGCGGGAGCTGGCCACGACCCCGGCCTCGGCGAGGTTGTCGGCCACGACCGAGCCCGCGTCGCCCTCCTCGATGACGAACACGGTCTCGCCGCTGCCCTGGCCGTCGAAGTCGGCGGGCAGGACGTAGGTGCGGATGACGGCGTAGCCGCCGCCCGCCACGACCAGGAGCAGGACGAGGGCCAGCACGATCGTCAGGGCCCTGCTCCTGCGGCGGCGCTTCCTGCCGCCCTTGCCCGCGTTGGCGCGGGCCCTCTTGAGCTCCTTGGCCTTCCTGCGGCTGCTGCGACCGCCGCCGTAGGCCTCGGCGAGGTCGGCGAGGTTGGGCTCCTCGTACTCGTCCTCCTCGGGCTCCTCCTCCGGCTCCTCGCGGCGGGCGCGCC
>ANAW01000104.1:0-19772 GCA_000340945.1 Nocardiopsis synnemataformans DSM 44143
AGGTTGGGCTCCTCGTACTCGTCCTCCTCGGGCTCCTCCTCCGGCTCCTCGCGGCGGCCGCGCCTGCGGCGGCCCCCGCGCCGGCTGCCGTCGTCGTCCGCGGACGCGCGGCGGGAGCGGCGCGAACGGGGTTCGGGCTCCTCCTCGGGTGCCTCCTCGGCGAAGGACTCGGCGGGCTCCTCCTCAGGAACCTCGTCCTCCTGCGGGGCCTCCTCCACGGGGGCGCCGCGCCTGCGGCGTCCGCCGCGGCGGCGGCCCCCCCTGTCCTCCTCCGCCTGCCTGCGGCGGGATCGGCGCGAACGCGGCTCGGGCTCCTCCTGCGGCTCCTCGTCGAAGTCCTGGGCCTCGAACGCGCCGGAGTCCGACTCCGGGGCCGGGGCGAAGGCGTCGGTGCCGGGGAAGGCGCCGCTGTCGGCGGGGGCGTCGGAACGCTCGTCCCACGGGTCGCGGTCGGCGCGCGCGCGACGGCTGCGGCGGGCCGGGGGCTCCTCGACCGCGGCGAACGCGCCGGTGTCGGCGGAGCCGCTGACGCCGGGGAAGGTCCCGGAGTCGAAGACGCCGCTGTCCTCGGGCGCGTCGTCCAGGAAGCCGCCGGTGGGCTCGTCGTCGCGCCTGCCGCGCCTGCGGCGCGCGCGACGGCCGCGGGGCTCCTCCTCGGGGGGCGGTGCCGGGGCGGCGGGGGCCTCGTCGGCCGGGGCGCCGCGCCTGCGGCGCCCCCCGCCGCGGCGGGGCTCCTCGGGCTGGGGCTGGGGCTGGGGCTCGGGTTCGGACCCGGGGCGGGCGCGGCGACCGCGCCGGGCCGACTCCTCCTCCGCGGAGGAGGCGGCCGGGGCGCCCTGCGCGGGCCGGGCGGGTGCGGCGGCCTCGCCCAGGTTGGCCAGGGCGGCCAGGGCGTCCTGGGTCGGGTCGCCCGCCGGACCGGCCTGCCGGGAGCGCGCGGGGCCCTGGGAGCGGGGCGGCGCGGGTTCCTGGGGCCGGGGCGCCTCCTGGTCCTGACGGCGGGGGGCGCTGGAGCGGGCGGCGCGTCCGCCGCGCAGGGCGTCGGCGGCGCCTCCGCGCCGGGTGGGGCCCGAGGGGCCCTCCGCGGGCGGCTCGGCGCGGTGCCGGCGCCCGGACGGCTGTCCTTCCGGGCTCAGCGGGTCGTACCCGCCGTCGCGGGGCCCGTACCGGGGCGTGCGGAACTCACCCGTGCCGGAGTCCTCGTTCCAGTCCGCCGGTTCGGGGCGCGCCCTGCGGCCGCGCGGGGGCGGCTGCGCGGGCGGGGGGTCGCTGAGCGGGTCGTAGTCGTAACCGCGCTCGCGGTCGGCTCGCCCACGATAGGGAGTGTCGGGGTAGTCATCCCTGTCGTTCATCATTCTCCCTGGCTGGAGCGGACGATCTCGCCCGGGGGATGGCCTGTTGACCGTTCCTGGTCCAAGGCGCTCTGGAGGAGCACGGTGGCGGCGGCCTGGTCGATGACCGACCTGCGGGCCCGGCCGCCCCTGGCGCCCTTCGCGGCGAAGGAGGCGCCGGAGAGCAGCTGGCTCTGGGCGGTCACCGTGGTGAGGCGTTCGTCGACCAGACGGACGGGGACGGGGTGCAGGAGAGCGGCGAGCGTGCGCGCGAACTCCCTCGCGGAGCGGGCCGCCGGGCCCTCCTCCCCCGACAGTGAGGCAGGGTAGCCCACCACGACCTCCCGCGCCTCCCGTTCCAGGACCAGCAGGGCGATGCGCTGCGTGTCGCCCCTCCCGCGTCGGACGGTCTCGACCGGGCTGGCGAGCGTACCGCTGGGGTCGCTCGCGGCGACTCCGATGCGGGCGTTGCCGGGGTCGACGGCCAGGCGCACACCGTGCCTCACGAGGACCTCTCCCCGGAACCGGGAGCGGTGCTCGGGCGGGCCGTGCCGTTGCGGACACGGCACCGCGGCTGGGAAATCCTCAACACGGTGGTCCTGTTCGTCAGCTGGATCGCGGGAAACTCCGCACAGACAGCCGTGTGATCGGCTGTGACGCGCCACAGTATGCCCGATTCGATGACAGCACGCAGCCTCAACGGCGTTGGTCGCCGTGCGGGGCAGCTGGCCGCGCCGGCCGCCTCGTACGGGGCGGTTCCGGTGGGGCCCGGGTCGGACGCGTTCCGTCAGAGTGTAAAACACCCCGGAGCCGGTGCTGCGCGGACGGACGCCGCCGCGGTAGCCGGCCACCGGGCCCGGGGCGGTTGCCTCGCAGGTGGCGACGGGTCCGGGGCCCGTGGGGACCACCGTGCCCGAACGCCGTGGAATCCTCCGCATGATCACGCTTGGTTATGTTACATATTCATTTCGTGTCCATGTGGGGTTCGGCTGGCGCGCCCGGGGAAACGCCCGGATTCCGTGGTCCTCATCACGGCCGCGCACACGCGTCGGGCGTGTGCGGCACCGGTGCCGCACACGCCCGTTCGAGCGGTTCGCCTAGCCCCTGGCCACGCGCTCCTCGACGGCGCGCAGGGCCTCGTCCACCTTGGTGGCGTCGCTTCCGCCGCCCTGGGCGATGTCGGGCTTGCCGCCGCCACCGCCGCCGAGCGCGCGGGCCGCGATGCCCACCAGCTCGCCCGCCTTGATCCCGGCCTTCTGCGCTGCCTTGTTGGTCGCGATCACCACGACCGGGCGGTCCTTGGGCACGGCGGTCATCGCCACGACCGCGGGCTCGTCCTCGCCGAGGCGGCCGCGCACGTCCAGCACCAGCTTGCGCAGGTCGTCGCCGCTGGTGCCCTCCGGCGCGGGGGCGGCCACGACCAGCGCGGCGCCGTGGCGGCGGGCGCCCTCGGCGATCGAACCGGCCGCCTGGAGCACCTGGGCGGCGCGCAGCTTCTCGATCTCCCGCTCGGCGGCGCGCAGCCGGGAGACCATGGAGTCGATGCGCTCGGGCAGTTCCTCGCGCGGGGTCTTGAGCTGCTCGGACAACTGCCCGACCAGGGTCGACTCCTTGGACAGGCGCCGGAAGGCGTCCACGCCCACCGCCGCCTCCACGCGGCGCACGCCCGAGCCGATGGAGGACTCGCCGAGCAGCTTGACGATGCCCAGCCTGGCGGTGGAGGGCACGTGGGTACCGCCGCACAGCTCGACGGAGTAATCGCTCATCTCCACGACGCGTACGCGGTCGCCGTACTTCTCGCCGAACATGGCCATGGCGCCCATCTTCAGCGCGTCGTCCAGGCTCTTCTCCTCGGTCTGGACCGGGATGTCGCCCGCCAGGACGGTGTTGACCTCCTCCTCGACCTCGGCCAGGCGCTCGCCGCCCAGCGCGCTGTCGGCGGTGAAGTCGAAGCGCAGCTGGCCGGGGCGGTTCTCCGAACCGGCCTGGCCCGCGGACGGGCCCAGCGCGTTGCGCAGCGCCGAGTGGATGAGGTGGGTCGCCGAGTGCGAGCGCTCGATGGCGTGGCGGCGGCCGGTGTCGATGCCCGCGTGCACGGTGTCGTCCAGGACCACCTCTCCCGAGCGGACGGTGCCGCGGTGCACGAACAGGCCGGGCAGCGGCTTCTGCACGTCCTCCACGTCCACCACGCCGCGGCCGTCCACGGTCAGCGTGCCGGTGTCGGCGAGCTGGCCGCCGCTCTCGGCGTAGAACGGGGTGCTGTCCAGGACGATCTCGACCTTGTCCCCCGCGCTGGCCGCGGGCGCCGAGACGCCGTCCACGACGATGCCCTTGACGCGCGACTCGCTCTCGGCCTCGGTGTAGCCGAGGAAGTCGGTCTCCCCCGCGCCCTCCAGCAGCCGCGCGTACAGGGAGATGTCGGCGTTGCCGAGCTTCTTGGACCTGGCGTCGGCCTTGGCGGTGTCCTTCTGGCGCTGCATGAGCTCACGGAAGGAGGACTCGTCCACGGACAGGCCCTGCTCGGCCGCCATCTCCAGGGTGAGGTCGATGGGGAAGCCGTAGGTGTCGTGCAGCTGGAAGGCGTCCGAACCGGAGAGGAGGGTGCCGCCCCCGGCGCGCGTGCGCTCGGCGGCGCGGCCGAAGAGCGCGGTGCCCGCGCGCAGGGTCTCGGCGAAGTTGCGCTCCTCGGTGTCGACCACACCGTGGATGACGTCGGCCCGGTCCAGCAGGTCGGGGTAGATGTCCTTCATCGCGTCGATGCTGACCTCGGTCAGCTCGTGCAGGAAGGCGGTGTCGCTGCCCGAGAGCAGGCGCAGGTTGCGGATGGAGCGGCGCAGGATGCGGCGCAGGACGTACCCGGCCTTCTCGTTGCCGGGCCGCACGCCGTCGCCGACGAGCATGACGGCGCTGCGCACGTGGTCGGCGACCACGCGGAGCATCACGTCCTGGTCCTGGTCGTCGCCGTAGCGGGTGCCGGTGAGCTCGGCGGCGCGGTGCAGGACCCGGCCGATGATGTCGGTCTCGTAGATGTTGTCGACGCCCTGCATGACCGCCGCGAGGCGCTCCAGGCCCAGGCCGGTGTCGATGTTCTTCTTGGGCAGCTCCCCGAGGACGGGGTACTCCTTGCCGCTGCCCTCACCCCGCTCGTACTGCATGAAGACGAGGTTCCAGATCTCGATGTAGCGGTCCTCGTCGGCCTCGGGGCCGCCCTCGGCGCCGTACTCGGGACCGCGGTCGTAGAAGATCTCGGAGCAGGGGCCGCAGGGACCGGGCACGCCCATGTCCCAGTAGTTCTCCTCCTTGCCCATGCGCTGGATGCGCTCGGGCCGCACGCCCACCTTGTCGCGCCAGATCGCCTCGGCCTCGTCGTCGTCGAGGTAGACGGTGACCCACAGCCTCTCGGGGTCGATCCCGAAGCCGCCCTCCTCCACGGGCGTGGTGACCAGCTCCCAGGCCAGCGGGATCGCCCGCTCCTTGAAGTAGTCGCCGAAGGAGAAGTTGCCCAGCATCTGGAAGAACGTGGCGTGCCGGGAGGTCTTGCCGACCTCCTCGATGTCCTTGGTGCGGATGCACTTCTGCACGCTGGTGGCGGTGTCGTGGGGAGGCGTGCGCTGACCCAGGAAGTAGGGCTTGAACGGGACCATGCCTGCGGGCACCAGCAGCAGCGTGGGGTCCTCGGCGATGAGGCTTGCCGAGGGCACCACGGTGTGTCCGTTCTTCTCGAAGAAACTGAGGAAGCGGCGCGCGATCTCTGCCGTCTCCATTGATGCCCTCCTGCTGCTCGGCTCCGCCGCCCCGGGCGGCGTGCGTGTCCCTGTACGGGACCGTTGTCACGCGTGGTCGGTAAGCGCCCATCGTAGAGGGAACCGTCACGCCGGCGCGCGTGGTCTGCGGGTGGCCGCCGGGGCCGCCCTGATCAGGACAACGGCGGCGGCCTGGTTGTTCCAAGGCTATCGCCGCCGACCACCGCCGGGCCCCGTTGTCCACAGGCCCCGGGCCGCCGGTGGAGGGAGGGGGGAGGGCCGCGGCCGCCGCGGGGCCGCTGGAAGGCGGGCCGCTACTGCCGGGGCGGGCCGTAGCCGCCGGGAGGAGTGGACGGGGGCTGCTGGGCGTGGCCGGGGAACCGACCGCCGGGGGCGTACCCCTGCGGGTACTGCTGCTGGAGGTGTCCCCCGTACGGCGGCTGGACGTGTCCCTCGTGGGTCGCGGGCCGCTCCGACGGCTTCGTGTAGTACCTGCTGCTGTCCCGGACCGAGACGAGGATGACGTTCATCAGCGAGAACCCTACGCCCAGGGTGGGCACGGTGTAGTCGACGTCCGGGATGTCGGAGATCCAGAAGGCGTGGAACACCGCGCAGCACAGCGCGACGACGTGGAGGGCGAGGACGGACCAGCGGATCACCGGGGTGCGGCGCTTGGCCAGGATCGCGAGGACGAGGCTGGCCGCCCCGTAGGTCCCGCACACCACGGCGCCGATGACGAGGTCTCCCGGGTTCTGGGTTCCCCCGGTCCCAGGCGGGACCAGGGAGAGTCCCCCCATGAGGACGGCGAGCAGAATCCCGATGACGCCGCCGACGAACATCATGATCCGCAGGAACAGGGGCGCGCCGCTGAGCCTCGGCGGCTGCTGCGCGTACTGCCGGGGGGCCGGGTAGCCGGGAGCGTACGGCGCCTGTCCCGGCGCGGGAGGGTACCCGGGCGGCTGCGCCTGTCCGCCGTGTCCGTACGGCGTTCCCGGAGGAGGACCGTGCCCGCCGTGGGGCTGCGGGGGACGGGGGGAGGGGTTCACGTTTCGGCCTTTCCGTAAACCGGGCTGTCAGGAGGCCCGACTCTACAGAGAGTCCTCGACAGGACACGAAACGCGCAGGTGGAACGCGGTACCGCACACTGCGCGAGGGACCGCGGCCCCTCGCGGCCCCTGTGACGCGTGCGGAGCGGCCCGCCTCAGTAGGCGGCGGGAGCGGGCCGGGTGTAGTAGGCGCGCGTGCGCTCCCGCACCATGAGCACGAGCATGAGGACCGCGAAGGCCAGCGGGACGACCGAACCGAAGGTGCCGGTGAGGACGTTGAGCACCAGCGAGAGCGCGGCCAGTCCCTGGAAGACCACGACCGACCACAGCACGCCCGCGCTGCGGCGGCCCAGCAGCGAGGCCAGGAGGACGGACACCACCCCGTAGGTGAACGGGATGGCCGCGATGAGCGTGAGGCCCAGCACGGCCTGGTCGGCGGACAGGTGCAGGCCCGAGTCCCGCAACCCGGCCAGGACGCCCTCGCCGGCCTCTCCCCCTCCGGAGACCATCGCGACGAGGACCCCGAACAGGCCCGCGAGCAGCAGGCCGAGTCCGCCGCCGACGAACATCAGCACCCGCACGGCGACGGCCGCGCCGGGCATCCTGACCGGGCCCGACGGAAACAGACCCGAGGGAAACGGGCCCGGGGGGAGGTGGCCGCCGTAGGGAGCGGGCTGCTGCGGGTGACCGCCCTGGTAGGGGCCGTTCGGGGGCTGCTGCGGGTAGCCGCCCTGGTAGGGGCCGTTCGGAGGCTGCTGCGGATACACGGGCGGCTCCAACGCGAGGGGGACTCATGTCTCGCGGACCACCCTAGGGGACGGCGGGGACGGTCAACCGGGCCCGGGCAGCCCGCGGTCGTCGGCCCCCGGCAGGGACCGGCGCCCCTTCTCGGGCGCGTACCGGCGCAGGAGTTCCTCCTCCTGCTCGCGCACGGCCTCGGCCAGGTCCTCGTTGAGCTCGCGCAGGGCGCCCCGGTACTCGCTGACCTGGCCCTCCACGCGCTCGGCGATACCGCCCGGGGTGAGGGCGCGCCGGGCGCGGTGGACGCGGTGGACCGCGTAGCCGCCGATGGCGGCCCCCGCGGCGAGGTAGAACAGTCTGCCGATCACCGGTTCGCCTTCCTCCTGCGGGTGCGCACGACCGCCAGGGCCCTGCGCTGGCCGAGGACGCGGCGCACACCGTAGGACAGCGAGGCCACCTTCACCAGCGGTCCGGTGAGCACCGAGCGGGTCAGCGCGGTCATCGTGGAGACGTCCTCGGAGCTGGCCTGCACGTTGGCGGTGATCTCCTCGACCCGTTCCAGCGAGGTGTTGGTGCGCTCCACCGTGGACGCGACGTCGTCCAGCAGGGGCGAGGTTCGGTCCCCCAGTTCCGACACGACCTTGGTCGCCTCGTTGATGAGTCTGATGAGTTTGACGAGCGCCACGCAGACGAACGTGGCCAGCACCGCCCAGACCACCGCGGCGACGAGCGCGGCGACCTCTCCTCCGGTAAGCATGCGGGCTCCGTGGGCAGATCGAGGGTTGCTTCGAGGGTGTGCGGCGGCCCCTCGCGCGCCGGGACCGGGGACCGGGGGACGCCGGCGACCGCGCCGGGCCGGGCGCCGCGAACGGGCGTTCCCGGCTCGGCGGATCCTCCCCTGTGGTCCGCGCGGGACGGGCCGGTTTCGGCCGACCCTATCGCGTCCCGTCTCCGGGTGAGCGAGGACTCCACGGCGCGTCCGCACCCCCTGCGGGGCAGCCGGTCCGGGCCGCGGGGATCGACGGTCCGCCCGCCCCGCGAGACAATCACCGGTAAGCGGGATCTTCACTACGATGTGCGGACACTCAGCCACCCCCTCGGCCCCAGAAGCATCGACAGGACGCTCATGAGCCCTCGTTCTCCCCGAGAGATCTCCGTACTGGTACCGCCGGACCTGGCCCCCCTCTATCCGGACGACCCCTCACGGATCGGTCCCTACCTCGTCCTCGGGCGTCTGGGACAGGGCGGCAGCGGCACCGTCTACGCCGCCGTGGACACCGCCTCCGCCAGCGCGGGCGACCGCCTGGTGGCAGTGAAGGTCCTCACATCCCCCGAACTGGAGTCCGCGGACGCCTACCCCGGATTGGAGCGGCGCCTGCGGGCCCTGTCCGACGTCGACTCCGCGCGCGTGGTCGTCCCCCTGGTCTTCGACAGCGACGCCAACCCCCCGTGGCTGTCCATGCCCTACATGGCGGGCGAGCGGCTGTCCCACTTCGTGACCAAGCGCGGCGGGCTGGGCACCGGCAAGCTCATCGCGCTGGCCACCGGCCTGGCCGAGGGGCTGTCCGCGCTGCACGCGCGCGGCGTGGCGCACGGGTCGCTGCGCCCCAGCGAGATCCTGCTGGAGTCGCACGGACCGCACGTCATGGAGTGCGCGGTCGTGGCCTCTCCGGAGCGGATGCGCGGGTCGGGCGCCACCTGGCTGAGCCCCGAGCGCTTCCGGGGCGGGGCGGCCACACCCGCCGCCGACGTGTTCGCCTGGGGCGCCGTGGTCGCCTTCGCCGGGACCGGGCGCCTGCCCTTCGGCCCCGGGGAGCCCGAGGAGATCGCCGAGCGCGCCGCGCAGGGCTCCTTCGACCTGACCGGTCTGGCCAGGGGGCTCCAGCCGGTGGTCGGGCGCTCGCTGGACCCCGACCCGGACGGCCGCCCCAGCCTGCGCGAGGTGATCGGCGCGGTCATCGCGGTGTGGCAGGCGCAGAACGCGGCGGAGGGCGGCGGGAGCGCCGCGGGCTCCCTCGCCGGGGGCGCGGCCGCCGCGCCGGACCGCGACGAGCTGGCGCGCATCCTGGAGCGCGAGTGGCACGCCGTGGAGCCCCCCGCGCGGGTGCCCGAGGTCATCCGGTTGGAGGGGCGCATGTCCAACCGGCGGCCCGCCCGGGCCGTGTTCCTGGCCGGGAGCGCGGTGCTCGCGCTCGCGCTGGTCGGCGGCGGCGTGTGGGGCGTCTCGCGGCTGCTCGCCCCCGGGCAGGGGGACGCCCTGGTCGCGGGCGCCCCCGGGGAGGGTTCCGCGTCGCCGAGCCCCGTCGCCGAGGAGGACCCGCTGACCCTGGTGGTGCGGTTCGACCCCGCCGAGCAGGAGTCCCCCGAGTCGGGGCCGTGGGTGTACACCCCCGTCGACCGCGAGGACGAGCCGGTCCGCGGCCGGGGCATCCCGAGCCATTCGGCCTGGGCCGAGCAGTGGGACGTGGCCGGGGAGCCCGGCGAGGCCGTCATCGCCCCCGACGCCGAGGTGCTCTGTGCGAAGTTCTGCGCCGCGCCCGAGCACCTGTTCATCAACGAGGAGGGCCGCGGCACCTGGGAGCTGACCGGGAGCGACTTCGTCGACTACCTGTCGTGGGGCCCGGTGGTGATCGTGGAGGTGACCTTCGCCGAGCCCGCCGAGGAGGGGGGCGACGGCCCCCGCGAGATCGTGCGGGTGACGGAGCTGTTCACCGACTGACCGCCGTGGGCGGGCGGCCGTGCTCGGGCGGCCCCTCCCCGCGGGCGTGCGGCGGCCGGTCCCCGTCCGCCGCACGCGCGGGCTCACGGCGGTGCCGCGGGCCCGCTCCCCCGGCGCTCAGCCGCGCTGGCCGCCGCCCCGCAGGACCTCCTTGATGCGCTGGAGGACCTCGCCGAAGCGCCGCTCGGCGCCGTGCTGGGTGGGCCGGTAGTACTCGCGGTCGGCGAGCCCGTCGGGGGCGTGCTGCTGGGGTGCGACGCCGCCGGGGAAGTCGTGGGCGTAGCGGTAGCCCCTGCCGTGGCCGAGTTCGGCGGCGCCCCGGTAGTGGCCGTCGCGCAGGTGGGCGGGGACCGGTCCGGCCAGGCCCGCGCGCACGTCGGCCGCGGCGGCGTCGATGGCGGAGACGACCGCGTTGGACTTGGGGGCCAGGCTGATGTGGATGACGGCCTGGGCGAGGTTGATGCGGGCCTCGGGCATGCCGATGAGCTCGACGGCCTGGGCGGCGGCCACGGCGGTCTGGAGTGCGGTGGGGTCGGCCATGCCGACGTCCTCGCTGGCGTGCACGACCAGGCGGCGGGCGATGAAGCGGGGGTCCTCCCCCGCCTCGACCATGCGGGCGAGGTAGTGCAGGGCCGCGTCGGGGTCGGAGCCGCGCATGCTCTTGATGAAGGCGCTGACGACGTCGTAGTGCTGGTCGCCGGAGCGGTCGTAGCGCACGGCGTGCCGGTCGACGGCGCGCTCGACGTGTTCGGCGGTGATGGTGACCGGCTCGGCGGCGGGCGGACCGGCGACGAGCGCGGCCGCCTCCAGGTAGGTCAGGGAGCGGCGGCCGTCGCCGCCCGCGAGGCGCACGAGGTGGTCCGCGCCCTCGTCGGAGAGCGTGTGGCGGCCGTCCAGTCCGCGCTCGTCGGTGAGGGCCCGGTCCACCAGGGCGCGGACGTCGGCGTCCTCCAGCGACTCCAGGGACAGCAGCAGGGAACGCGACAGCAGGGGGCTGACCACGGAGAAGAAGGGGTTCTCGGTGGTGGCGCCGATGAAGCTGACCCAGCGGTTCTCCACGGCGGGCAGCAGCGCGTCCTGCTGGGTCTTGTTGAAGCGGTGGACCTCGTCCACGAAGAGCAGGGTGCGGGTGCCGTGCATGCCCATGCGGCGGCGGGCGTCGTCGACGACGGCGCGCACGTCCTTGACTCCGGCGTTGACGGCGGACAGCTCCACGAAGCGGCGCTTGGTGACGCGGCTGACGACGGTGGCCAGGGTGGTCTTGCCGGTGCCGGGCGGTCCCCACAGGAACACGGACATGGGCGCGTCGTCCTCGACCAGGCGGCGCAGCGGGCTGCCCTCGCCGAGCAGGTGGCGCTGGCCCACGACCTCGTCGAGGGTGCGGGGGCGCATGCGCACGGCGAGCGGTTCCTGGCCCCTGGCGGCCTCCGCACCGGCGTCGTCGAAGAGCGTTTCGGACACGTGTCCAGGGTAGGCGGGGCAGGGCACCGGTCAGGTCGTGGACGCCACCGCGGCGCGGTCCCGGGCGGGCTCGGCCGCGGGGATCATGCGGGTGATGAGCAGGGCGATGTCGTCGCCGCGTCCGGCCGGGGCCATCTCGGCGATGACGTGCGCGGCGGCCTCGGGGCTCTCGTGGTGTTCGGCGAGGGCCGCGCCGACCCGGGCCAGCCCGTCCCCCATGGGCACCTCGGAGCTCTCCACGAGCCCGTCGGAGCACAGCAGCAGGGCGGTGCCGGGCGGGAGCATGCGGGTGGTGACCGTGTACTCGGAGTCGGAGAGCACGCCCAGCGGCGGGCCGGTCTCGGGCTCCCAGAGCTCGTAGCCGCTCCGGGTGGCCAGGACGGCGGGCGGCTGTCCGGCCCAGGCCGCCTGCATGACGCCGCTCTCGCGGTCCACCACGAGGTAGCCGCAGGTGGCGAAGACGATCTCGCCGGTCTCGGTGAGCAGGCGGTTGGTCTCGCCCAGGACGACGCCGGGGTCGGACTGGTTGGTGGCGTAGGCGCGGAAGGCCACGCGGATCTGGCCCATGGCGGCCGCCGCCTCGACGCCGTGCCCCTGGACGTCGCCGACCAGGAGGCCGACCTTGTTCTCGGGGAGTTCGATGACGTCGTAGAAGTCGCCGCAGATGCGCCAGTCCGCGCGGGAGGGCAGGTACTTGGTGGCGATGTCCATGTCCGGGAAGCTGGCCACCTGGCGGGGCAGCATGCGGCGCTGGACGGCGTCGGCCAGTTCCAGCTCGGCCTGCTGCGCCTTGATGCGCTGGAGGGCCTGCCCGGCGAGTCCGGCGAAGGTGAGCATGAGGGCCCGCTCGTCGCGGCTGGCGTGGTGGGGGCGGTCCCAGACCATCTGCCACACGCCCAGGGCGACCTTGCCGTCGCCGAAGATGGGCACGGTGGCCCAGGCCTGGCCGCGCACCTGGCGCATGAGCTCGACGGCGGCGGGGAAGCGGCTGATGATCTCGGCGCGGCTCTCGAAGAAGCGCGGCTGGCGGTCCTGGATGACCGCGCCCATGGGGAAGTCGGTGTCGTCGGCGCGGCGGCCGTCGATGCGGTCGATGTTGCTGGTGCTGCTCTTGGTGTGGGCGCTGGGCGAGCTGCGCAGCAGTCCGCCCTCGACGTAGAGGGCGACGGCCTGGACCCCGCCGAAGATGGGTAGGAACTCCTCGCTGAGCAGGTCCATGACCTTGTCGACGGTGGTGGCCGAGACGAGTTTGGAGGACAGCTCGGTGACCAGGCGGCCGTGCTCGGCCTCGGTGCGGCGGCGGTCGGCGAGGCGGCGCACGAGCTGGACGTGCTCGGTGACGTCGTCGACGATGCCCACGAGGCGGTCGGGGTCGCCGGGCACGTAGCGGGCGCGCACGTGCAGGGAGCGCTCGTCGCCGAGGCGGTCGAAGACGCGGAAGCGCTGCTCGTAGTCGCGCCCGGCGAAGGAGGCGGAGATGGCGTCGCGCACGCGGGCGATGTCGTCGGGGTGGACGCGCTCCAGGATGCGTTCGAGCTCGCGGTCGTTCCCCGCCAGCAGCGCGCCGAGCGGGGTGGGGCCGAACATCTCGCGCAGGCGTCCGCTGGCCGGGTCCAGGCTCCACAGCACGGAGTCGGAGTTGTCGGTGCGCAGCCCGCCGATCACGCGCAGGTCGGTCTCCTCGGTGGAGAGCACGTGCAGCAGGACGACCGCGCGGGCGTCCTCCGCGCCGTCCCCGGGCAGGGGGCGCAGCTCGGCCTCCACCAGGTGGGCGGCCTTGTCGGCGACGTTCAGGCGCAGGCGGGAGCGGCGCCCCAGCGCCCGGCGAGGGCCTCGTCGTGGGCGCGGGCGCCGCGCTGGGCGTCGTCACCGTCGAGGAGGTCGAACCAGGCCTGTCCGGCGAGTTCGGAGGCGTCGCGGCCGAAGAGCTCGGTGAAGGCCAGGTTGGCGTGCACGATCGCGCCGTCGGCCAGGGCGAGCGCCATGGGCTCGGGGGCGTGGGAGAACGCCTCCGCGAGAGCGCTCTCGGAACCATCGCCTGAAGCGCGTTTTCCGTTCACGTATGACTCATCCTCATGTCGTCTCGGACGTCACACCCGCGCTCAGGCGCGGTCACCCTTGAAACGTTCCGACCGGCTCATTCTAGTGTCCGGGGCTGGGCCGGATCCGGTGCCGGAACGGGGGCAGGGCCGACGCGCGCGTCGTCCGGCGTCCGTGTGACCTGGCTGGACGCGGACCCGCGTGCTCCATCGGCGCGACGGGAGGGCGCCGGATTCCGCACCCGCGGTCGCACCCGACCGACCACAGGATGGAAATCGTTACGCCCGTGTGACTCAACAGCGCAGAATGCACTCCGCCACCACTTCCACCCGCGAGCGGGGATGTCCCCGTGAGGTCCGTGTCCACTCCACAACACGTTCTCATCGCGGCTCGGAAGGGGTGATTCGCCCTCAACGGTAGGGGATGACGGCTGTCCGCGCATCCGTACCGGGGCCCCGGGGCCGTGTCCGGCCACGCGCGCGCCCCTTCATGACGCCCGATAACTGCCCGTTTTCGCCGAGTGACCGAATGAGACAGGTTCAAAATGGGATGAATTCGGGCACCCCACGGGAACCGCGAAATTCTTCGGCCCCGGGGACGCCCGGAGGACGGGGGCCGGGGCCTTCGGGCATTCTCCCCGCGACACGCGCCGGGGACGGCGCGCGCCGTGCGCGCACCGTCCCCGGCGGGGTCCGCGGACCCTACTTCTGCTTCTCCCGCTCCTCGGCCTCGGGGTCGGCGTCCACCCCGGCCTCGGCCCGCTGGTCAGCGGTGATCGGCGTGGGCGCGCCCGTCAGCGGGTCGCCGCCCGAGGCGGTCTTGGGGAAGGCGATGACCTCGCGGATGGTCGGCTGACCGGCCAGCAGCATCACGATGCGGTCCCAGCCCACGGCCAGGCCGCCGTGCGGCGGCGGGCCGAACTTGAACGCCTCCAGCAGGAACCCGAACTTCGACTCGGCCTCGGCCTTGCTCAGGCCGATGACGTCGAAGACCCGCTGCTGCATCTCGGCCCGGTGGATACGGATGGAGCCCGACACCAGCTCGTAGCCGTTGAGCACGAGGTCGAAGGCCCGGGAGTCGGTGGTGCCCGGGTGGTCCTGGAAGTCGGCCTCGTCCCCCACCGCCGGAGCGGTGAAGGGGTGGTGCACCGGCTTCCAGGAGCCCTCCTCGTCGGCCTCCTCGAACAGGGGCATGTCGGTGATCCACAGGATCTTCCACAGGGAGGTGTCGATCAGGCCGCAGCGCCTGCCGATCTCCAGGCGGGCGGCGCCCAGCAGCTCCTGGCTCCCGGTCCGGGGGCCCGCGGCGAAGAACACCGCGTCGCCAGGCGCGGCGCCGACCTGGGCCGCCAGGCCCTCGCGCTCGGCCTCGGAGAGGTTCTTGGCCACCGGGCCGCCCAGGGAGCCGTCCTCCTGGACGAGCACGTAGGCCAGGCCCTTGGCGCCGCGCGAGCGCGCCCACTCCTGCCAGGCGTCCAGCTCCTTGCGGGTCTGGGAGGCGCCGCCCGGCATGACCACGGCGCCCACGTAGGGGGCCTTGAAGACCCGGAAGGGGGTGTCGGCGAAGTAGGCGGTGACCTCGACCAGCTCCTGACCGAAGCGCAGGTCCGGCTTGTCGGAGCCGAAGCGGTCCATGGCCTCGGCGTAGCGCATCCGCGGGAAGCGCTCGGGCAGCTCGACGCCGCGCACCTCGCGCAGCAGGCGGGTGAACAGCTTCTCGCCGACGGCGAAGAGGTCCTCCTCGTCGACGAAGCTCATCTCCAGGTCGATCTGGGTGAACTCCGGCTGGCGGTCCGCGCGCAGGTCCTCGTCGCGGAAGCAGCGGGTGAGCTGGTAGTAGCGCTCCATGCCGCCGACCATGAGCAGCTGCTTGAACAGCTGCGGGGACTGCGGCAGCGCGTACCAGTGGCCCGGCTGGAGGCGGACCGGGACGAGGAAGTCGCGGGCTCCCTCGGGCGTGGAGCGGGTCATGTAGGGGGTCTCGACGTAGGTGAACCCCAGGTCGCGCATGACCTCGTGGGCGACGTAGGTCGCCTTGGAGCGCAGGCGCAGGTTGTCGGCCATCTCCTGACGGCGGATGTCCAGGTAGCGGTAGCGCAGCCGGGTCTCCTCGGCCACGTCCGCGGCGCTGTCCAGCTGGAAGGGCAGCGGCGCGGCCTCGCTGAGCACCTCGATCTCGTCCGCGACGACCTCGACGGCGCCGGTGGGGATCTCGGGGTTCTCGTTGCCCTCGGGGCGGACCCGGACCGAGCCGGTGACCTTGATGCAGTACTCGGCGCGGAGGTCGTGGGCGAGGTCGTCCTCGCGGACGACGACCTGGACCACCCCGGAGGCCTCGCGCAGGTCGAGGAAGACCACCCCGCCGTGGTCGCGGCGGCGTGCCACCCACCCGGCGAGGACGACGGTCGCGCCTGCGTGCTCGGCGCGCAACGCACCTGCCTCATGCGTGCGTATCAACGGACTACTCCTTCAGCGTCTTCGGTTCGTGTCAAGTGTGCCCGACCTGCGCTCGGGTGCGGGCCAGATCCTGCGCACACGGCCTTCGGGCACCCGGGTGGGGAAGGCCCGGGGAAAGGGCGTGCGAAGCCACCGGCAGCCCGCCCTCAGGCGGGACCGGTGCGGGTATCTCGTCCGCCGTGCGGCCGCGCGGGCGCGCTCGGGCGGCGGGCGCCTCGGTGGTGTGGGGTGGTCATACGTCGTTCCTGCGGGACGGGAGGGCGGCCGGGACGCGGGGTCAGCCGGTGATATCGCGCAGGTAGGGGTTGGTGGCGCGCTCGCGCTCGACGGTGGTGGCGGGGCCGTGGCCGGGCAGGACCTGGGTGGCGTCGGGGCGGCCCAGCACCGCGCTGGCGAGGCTGCGCAGCATGGCGGCGTGGTCGCCGCCGGGGAAGTCGGTGCGGCCGATGGAACCGGCGAAGACCAGGTCCCCGGCGAACATCACGGGGACCCCGTCCCCGGTGGTCACCGTGTACACGACCGACCCGGGGGTGTGGCCGGGGGTGTGCTCGACCCCGAAGTCCAGTCCGGCCAGGGTGAGGGTGTCTCCGCCGCCGACCTCGACCAGGTCGTCGGGCTCGGTGTGCGGGCCCGGGCCCAGCAGGGCGGACAGCTGCGCGGCGAAACCGGGGTCCACCCCCGCGGCGGGCTCGGTGAGCAGTCCGCGGTCCTTCGCGTGCAGGTGGACGGGGACGCCGTGGCGCGCGCACAGGTCGGCGGCCGACCACACGTGGTCGAAGTGGCCGTGGGTGAGCAGCACCGCGACGGGGCTCAGCCCGTGCTCGGCCAGGACCTTGTCGACCTGCTCGGTGGCCTCCTGGCCGGGGTCGACGATGACGCAGTCGCCGCCCGGGGCCGGTGCGAGCACGTAGCAGTTCGCGGCGAGGGGCCCGGTGGGAAGTGCGGCGATGAGCACGGCGGATGTCGTCCTGTCCTCGGTCGGGTGCGCGGTCGCGGGGCGGCGGGTCCGCGGTCCGGACGCAACGTCCCCCGGGTGCAGCCTATCGAGGCGGGGGAGGGGCGGCGACCCGGTTGTCTTGCCCCGGTACGCGTTTGATCACCATTCGATCACCGCGCGCGGCTGGCCTCTTTGCCAAACCGCGTGGTAATGCCATATTGGTCACCGTCCTTGGTGCACGCCGGGGCCCCGACCTGCGCCTGCGCTGGGCGGGAGGGCGACCCGGCCCGATGCCCGAGGGCGCGCGGACCAGCGTGATCTGCGCAGACGTGAATTCACGGCGCGGCGCCCCTCACCGGATCGCGGGGATATCGTGCTCAGCACGGTGGTTCCCATCGCGAACCGGCGAGGAGTGCGACGCGACGACCCGAACCCGCCCCACGGCCGGGTTCATGACAGCAGGAGGACACGGTGACCACGGACCCTTGGGGCCGCGTAGACGACGAAGGCACGGTCTACGTGCGCACGAGCGAAGGCGAGCGGGTCGTCGGATCGTGGCAGGCGGGGGCGCCTGAGGAGGCCCTGACCTTCTTCCGGCGCAAGTACGACTCCCTGGTCACCGAAGTGGAGCTGCTGGAGAACCGGCTCCGCAACACCGACCTGTCCGCCTCCGCCGCGATGTCGAACATCGACAAGCTGCGCGACTCGGTCCGGGAGGCGAACGCGGTCGGCGACCTGGAGTCGCTGATGGGGCGCCTGGACGCGCTGGCGGGCCGCGCCGAGGAGCGCAAGGTCGAGCAGAAGCAGGCGCAGGAGCAGGCGCGCGGCCAGGCACGGGAGGTCAAGGAGCGCATCGTCGCCGAGGCCGAGCGGGTCGCGGTGGAGACGACGCACTGGAAGTCCGGCGGCGAGCGGATGCTCCAGCTCATCGAGGAGTGGAAGAAGGCCCCGCGGGCCGACCGGCCCACCGAGCAGGCGCTGTGGAAGCGCATGTCGGCGGCGCGCAACTCCTTCTCCAAGCGGCGCAAGGCCTACTTCGCCAGCCTGGACCAGGAGCGCGAGTCGGTGCGCGTGGAGAAGGAGCGCATCGTGGTGGAGGCCGAGTCCCTGTCGGGCTCCACCGACTGGGGGGGCACGGCCCGCGCCTACCGCGACCTGATGCAGCAGTGGAAGCGCAGCGGCCGCGCGGACCGGGCGAGCGAGGACAAGCTGTGGGCGCGCTTCAAGGCCGCGCAGGACACCTTCTTCGACGCGCGCAACGCGACCTTCGCCGAGCGCGACGCCGAGCTGCGGGTCAACGCCGAGGCCAAGGAGCGGATCCTGGCCGAGGCCCGGTCGGAGATCCCGGGGATCTCCGACCCGCGCCGGGCGCGTGCGCGGCTGCGCGACTTCCAGGACGCCTGGGAGGAGGCCGGTGAGCTGCCGCGCGACGTGCGCGACCAGTTGGAGGGCGCCTTCCGCCAGATCGAGGACGGCGTGCGCCGGGCCGAGGACGCCGAGTGGGAGCGCAGCAACCCCGAGGCGCGGGCCCGCGCCAGGGACACGGCCGCGCAGCTGGCGTCGGCGATCGCCGACCTGGAGGCCAAGCTGGACAAGGCCCGGGCGAAGGGTGACGAGCGCCGGGTCAGGGAGTACGAGGACGCGCTGGAGGCCCGCCGCTCGTGGCTGGGCGAGGCGGGGAAGGNNCGCCGCTCGTGGCTGGCCGAGGCGGAGAAGGCCCTCGACGAGCTGAGCTGAGCGACGCGTACGGGCCGCGCTCCCCGGCTGGGGGCGCGGCCCGTACGCGTGCGCGGCCCCGGCTAGGCGCGCGGTCCGGCGACCGGTTCGGGTTCCTCCGCGGACGCGGGCGCGGACTCGGCGGGTACGCGCTCCGGCTCGGCCCGGTAGCCGGCCCCGGGCTCCGGCTCCGTCCCGAGGCCGGGCGCACTGGCGGCCCCGACCCTCTCCTGCGGCTCGGGCCCCTCCGCGACCGGGCTGGGCGCCCCGGCGCTCCACGCGGTGTCGGGCTCGGGTGCGGGCGCCGCCCGGTGGACGACCAGCGCCTCCGGCACGGTCGGCGGCCGGTCCGCAGTCCCCTCCGGGACGGGCACGGCCCCGGCGGGCTCCCGGGTCGCGCTCGCGGCGGTCCCCTCCGCTCCGTCGGCGCTCACGGAGACGAGCGCCGTCTCCGGTCCGGGCACCCGCTCCCGCCGCTCCAGCTTGTCGCGGTGGCGCACCAGGCCGCCGACGCACAGCGCCACGGAGGCCGCGAAGGCCAGCCCCGTGACCACCCACACCGGCGGCACCACGCCGTGGACCCGGTGCACGGCGGCGTCGCAGGAGACCAGCACCGCTCCCGGTTCCGGGCGCGCGCAGACCGTGGCGACCGGGTGCAGTCCCCCGCCGCGGACCGCGGTGATCTCGCCGGTGAACCGCATGCTCGCGCGGTCGCCGGGTTCCAGGGACCGCGACCAGGTCACCCGCCCCTCCCCCGCCTCAGCCCCGGACGTCCCCGAGACGTAGCGCACCGTCGGGGGGAGGAACTGCACGATCTCGGCCTCGGACACCGCCTTCCCGCCGGCGTTGCGCACGTTGACCGTGTAGTGGATCCGGTCGCCCGGACCCAGCCGCTGCGCGTCGGCGCGGGACTCCAGGGCCACGTGCAGGCTGTCCGCGCCGGGCACGACCTCCCCTCCGCCGCCTCCCGACTTCCCGGGTGCGTGGTGGGCGCCGGGCAGGGCGAGCAGGGCCACCAGCCCCACCGCAGACACCGCCGTTGCTACGGCCATGGTCTCCTCCGCGTACGAGCACAGAAATGACATTACGTCTATACGGAATAACACGGAGTAGTCACTTCGATCGTGCGCCATGCGGAGGAACCCGGAACACGCGCGAGGGCGCGCACGGCCGGTGACGGCCGTACGCGCCCTGGAGGCCCCTGTGGGGACCGGCGCCGCGGGTGCGGGTCAGGCGCCCACGAAGGAGCGCAGCGCGGCGGCGCGCTCGGTGCTCTCCCACGTGAACTCGGGCAGCTCACGGCCGAAGTGGCCGTAGGCGGCGGTCCGGGAGTAGATCGGGCGCAGCAGGTCCAGGTCGCGCACGATGGCGGCCGGACGCAGGTCGAAGACCTCCTTGACGGCCTTCTCGATCAGCTCCGGGGCGACCTTCTCGGTGCCGAAGGTCTCGATGAACACGCCGACCGGGTGCGCCTTGCCGATGGCGTAGGCCACCTGGACCTCGGCGCGCTCGGCGAGCTCGGCCGCGACGATGTTCTTGGCGACCCAGCGGGTGGCGTAGGCGGCCGAGCGGTCCACCTTCG
>ANAW01000105.1:0-16563 GCA_000340945.1 Nocardiopsis synnemataformans DSM 44143
TGACCAGGAGCCGGTAGTCGTCGGACTCCAGGCCGTAGGCGGCCACGACCGGCTCGATGACGTGCTCGCGGATGTCGGGGGCGAGCATCTCGTCGAGGTTGATGTCGGCCGAGTGCTGGCTGGAGACCACGACGGTGTCCAGGCGGACCGGGGTCTGGCCGTCGTACTCGACGGTGACCTGGGTCTTGCCGTCCGGGCGCAGGTAGGGCACCGTGCCGTTGCGGCGGACCCCGGCCAGGCGCTCGGAGAGGGAGTGCGCCAGCTTGATCGGCAGCGGCATGAGCTCGGGCGTCTCGCGGTTGGCGTAGCCGAACATCAGGCCCTGGTCGCCCGCGCCCTGCCGGTTGAGGGCGTCGTCCTCGTTGCCGACACGCGCCTCGTAGGCGGTGTCGACGCCCTGGGCGATGTCGGGGGACTGCGCGTCGATGGAGACGTTGACCCCGCAGGAGTCACCGTCGAACCCCTTGGCGGAGGAGTCGTAGCCGATCTCGAGGATCTTGCCGCGCACGATGGCGGGGATGTCGACGTAGGTCTGGGTGGTGACCTCGCCCGCGATGTGGACCTGACCGGTGGTGATCAGCGTCTCGACCGCGACCCGGCTGCGCGGGTCATGGGTGAGCATCGCGTCGAGGATCGCGTCACTGATCTGGTCGGCCATCTTGTCGGGATGGCCTTCGGTGACCGACTCGGAGGTGAAAAGGCGGCGGGACACGTTGCGTGACTCCTTGCAGCGGCTGCTGGCTGACATGTGCCGGTGCGGCACGGGCGCCCCCGGCTGCCTGCCGGGGCGGCCAATACCGACCGACGGGGTTGGTTATTGGTCCACTGTAACGGGACTGCTGGGGGCGGGCACCCCGCGGCCGACCTCCCCGGTCGTCACGGGTGCACGTTGAAGTCTGACGTACTCGGCGGTGGGAATCCAGTCCTGGGCGCGCGTGGTTCGACCGGGCCGGGCCCCGGCGGCCGCCGTCCGCGCGGGGCGCCGGGGACACGCGGTACCTAGCCCAGGCGCGGCAGGACCAGGTCCCAGATCCGGTCGGCGAGGTCCTCCTTGGGCCCGGTGGGCACGTCCACCGCGGTGCCGTCCGAGCCCAGGATGACGGCCTGGTTGTCCTCGGTGCCGAACGCGCGCCCGCCGCCGACCTGGTTGACCACGAGCAGGTCGCAGCCCTTGCGGGCCAGTTTGGCGCGGCCGTTGGCGATCACGTCGTCGGTCTCGGCGGCGAAGCCCACGACGGTCTGCGCCAGTCCCTCGGCGTCGCGGGAGGCGACCAGCCCGGCGAGGATGTCGGGGTTCTCGGCCAGTTCGATGGGCGCGGGCGCGGAGCCGGGCCTCTTCTTGATCTTGGAGGCGGCGCTGGCGACCGGACGGAAGTCGGCCACCGCGGCGCTCATCACGATCGCGTCCGCGCCGACGCGTTCGGCCTCCATGGCCTCGGCCAGTTCCACGGCCGAGCCCGCGCGCACGACGCGCACCCCGGCCGGGTCGGGCAGGGAGACGTTGGCGGCGACCAGGGTCACGTCGGCGCCGCGGGCGGCGGCGGTGCGCGCCAGGGCGTACCCCTGCTTGCCCGAGGAGTGGTTGCCCAGGAAGCGGACCGGGTCGACGGCCTCGCGGGTGCCGCCCGCGGAGACCACCACGCGCCGTCCGGCGAGGTCGGGGGCGGCGGCGCCGCGGCGCAGCACGAGGCGGGCGGCCTCGAACAGCTCGGAGGGCTCGGGCAGGCGCCCGCGTCCGGTGTCGGCGCCGGTCAGGCGGCCCACGGCCGGGTCGAGGACGACGGCGCCGCGCGAGCGCAGGGTGGCCACGTTGGCCTGCGTGGCGGGGTGCTCCCACATCTCGGTGTGCATCGCGGGCGCGAACACGACCGGACAGCGCGCGGTGAGCAGGGTGTTGGTGAGCAGGTCGTCGGCCAGACCGGCGGCGGCCCTGGCCAGGATGTTGGCGGTGGCCGGGGCCACGAACACCAGGTCGGCCTCCTGGCCGATGCGCACGTGCGGGACCTCGTGGACCCCGTCCCACACTCCGGTGGCGACGGGCTGGCCGGACAGGGCGGCCCAGGTGGGCTCACCGACGAAGCGCAGGGCCTCGGCGGTGGGCACGACCCGGACCCGGTGGCCGGACTCGGTCAGGCGGCGCAGCAGTTCGCAGACCTTGTAGGCGGCGATGCCGCCGCCGACGCCGAGGACCACGCGGGGAACGTTTGTGTCACTCACAGAAAGGAGTTCTACCAGCCCCCGGCCGCCCGGCGCGCGCCAGGGGCGCGGCGGACGGGCTCGCGAGCGCGCTGGGGCGGGGCCTCAGGAGCCTTCGTAGGGCTCCGCGGTGAGCAGGCCCGACCTGACCTCGCGCAGGGCGATGGACAGCGACTTCTCCTGGACCTGAGTCTCCACCAGCGGGCCGACGTACTCCAGCAGGCCCTCGCCCAGCTGGGCGTAGTAGGCGTTGATCTGGCGGGCCCGCTTGGAGGCCATGGTGACCAGGCTGTACTTGCTGTCCACCAGCTCCAGCAGTTCGTCGATCGGCGGGTTGGTGATGCCTTCGGCGACGGGCTCGGTACCAGCCACTTGATTACCCCCAGGAATGGTCCGCGGCTCGTCGCGGAGCCGCGGTGGACGGACGTTGGGGCGCCGTCGGGACGGTTCCCGGCGCGGCGCGGGTGGCGCGGGCCTCGGGCCCGGCCGCTATCACACCTTGGGCGCGGTGATCAACGCTAGCAGCTCGTCGCCCACTTCCTGCACGGACGTGTTGACGAGGGTGGTGTCGAACTCCTTCTCGGCGGCCAGCTCGACCCTGGCCACGTCCAGGCGGCGCTGGATGACCTCGTCGGACTCGGTGCCGCGTCCGGTGAGGCGGCGCACCAGCTCCTCCCAGGAGGGCGGAGCGAGGAAGACGTGCAGGGCGTCGGGCATGGACGCGCGCACCTGGCGGGCGCCCTGGAGTTCGATCTCCAGCAGGACGGGCACTCCGGCGCGCAGGCGCTCCTCGACGGGTCGGCGCGGGGTGCCGTAGCGGTTGCCCGCGAACTGGGCCCACTCCAGGAGCTGGTCCTCGGCGACGAGGCGGTCGAACTCCTCGTCGGTGACGAAGTGGTACTGGACGCCGTCCTGTTCGCCCGGGCGGGGCCCGCGCGTGGTGACCGAGACCGAGAGCCACACGTCGGGGTTCTCACGGCGCAGGTGGGCCACCACCGTGCTCTTGCCCACACCCGAGGGTCCGGACAGAACGGTCAGCCGCTTCTGCGCCGGTCGGGACTGGGATCCGGGATCGGGCATGTGTGTTCGAGGCTTCCCTTATTCGTGTGCGGGGTGTCCGCGTACGGTCGCGGGAAGCTCCCTTTATACCACCGGGCCGCGGCGCGGCGGACGGTTGTGACCCACTTCAAAACGCACCGCGCCCGGGGTAAGTGTGGGGCCGCGGCGCGGCGGACGGTCGTGGCCTGGGGCCACCCGTACGCCGGCCGCGGCCCGGCCAGAACTCACCGGGGGTCGGCCGCTGTCGCGGCGTGGTGTGCGCCGCGACTGTGGGGGACGCGGCGGACCGGTGCACTGCGTTCAGGTGCTGCTGGGTACTGCTCGGTACTGCGGGTGCTGCCTGGTGCTACTTGGTGAGGTCGCCGAACTCGGCCTCGAGGGCGGCGCGCTGGTTGGTTCCCAGACCGCGGACACGGCGCGACTCGGCGATGTTGAGCCGCTCCATGATCTGCTTGGCCCGGACCTTGCCGACGCCGGGAAGGGATTCGAGCAGAGCCGAAACCTTCATCTTGCCGATGACGTCGTCCTTGAGGCCGTTGGAAAGGACCTCGGACAGCGAGATGCCGCCGTTCTTCAGTTTGTTCTTGACCTCCGCGCGCTCTTTTCTGGCCTTGGCGGCCTTGGCCAGAGCCGCGGTGCGCTGTTCGGGTGTCAGGGGAGGAAGGGCCACGCCGGGTCACCTCGGATTTCTACTCGTTTGTAGAGGGCGGACGCCTGCGCAAGTTAGTAGGTCTGACCCCTGTTAGGCAACGCAAAGTGCCCTTTCAGCGGCTATTTCGTCGAACTAACTACTGAGAGTTGTTATCCGACTGCACTCGGAGACGAAAACCAGGACTTTGGTCCCGATTGGAGGAGGTGCGGAGGGTGCCACCAGCGCAGGTCACACAGGGGTGACGCGGGTCACTCTCGGCAGTGCTCGGCGAGTTTCGGACACGCCAAATTAGTGACCGACAGTGACACATAATTGGACGTGTCGGACGCCGTGCACTGGTTCGTCTCCCCGATCCGTCGATCCCTTCGCCCAGCACCTCCCGACACCGTCGAAAGGCGCCCGCGCGGCCCCTCCCCCTTCGCTCCCTAGACGCGGACACCCGCCCTCCGCACGGCCGCCGCGAGGGAGGCCGCCGCCGCCCCCGGGTCCGGCGCGCGGGTGATGGGGCGGCCGATGACCAGCAGGTCCGCACCGGCCGCCACGGCCTCCTCCGGGGTCGCCACGCGCGACTGGTCGCCCCTGTCCGCCCCCGCCGGGCGCACGCCCGGCGTGATGAGGGTGACGTCCGGCCCGACCTCGGAGCGGAGCAGTGCCACCTCCTGCGGCGAGCAGACCAGCGCGCGGGCCCCGGCGCCCACCGCCAGGACCGCCAGGCGCCGCACCGCGTCGCGGGCCGGACCGAGCAGCCCCACCTGCTCCAGGTCGTCCTCGTCCATCGAGGTGAGCACCGTCACGGCGGCGATCCTGGTCTCCGGCGCGGCCTCCACCGCGGCCCGGACCATGTCCGCCCCTCCCCCGGCGTGCACGGTCAGGATCGTGGGCCGCAGGCCCGCGACGCTGCGCGCGGCACCGGCGACCGTGGCCGGGATGTCGTGCAGCTTCAGGTCGAGGAAGACCCCCACCCGGCTGGCGCCGCGCACCGCGCCGACCACGTCGGGCCCGTAGCGCAGGTACAGCTCCAGGCCCACCTTGACCGTGCTCACGTGCGGCGCGACCGCGGAGGCCCAGGTGGCCGCGGTCTCCAGGTCCCTGGCGTCGAGCGCCACGGCGATGGGCGCGGAGGGCGCGGTGGTCTCGGTCATGTCGGTATCTCCCATCGTGTGCCGCCGACCGGAGTCGGCGCGTGCAAGGCACGGACGTACTTGCGGACGTGCTTACCGCGGCACCTGAGGATGCACGTTCGCTGTCATGTGCACACCATCAAGGTGTGCGGTTCCCCGGATGAGCCGCTTCATGCGCCCCTCCCGTGTCACTTCCCCGTAACGGCCTCCCAGGCGGCCGCAGACGGGACGTAGCGGTCAGGCCAGTGGTAGAGACCAATTGCGCGTGTTTGGTCGCACAGCGCCATCTGAACGCCGTTCAGGCCGGTCAGGGCCCTTGTGCGCCGCGTGCCCGACCTGTCACGCCCCCGCACCCGTCCGGTGGGCGGCGCCCACCAGGTCGGCGGCCCGCCTCAGCCCGCGGGCCTCCAGCAGTTCGGTGAACTCGCGGAGCACGCGGGCGCACGCCGAGGGGTCGGAGAAGTTGACCGTGCCGACCGCGACCGCGGAGGCCCCGGCCGCCATGAACTCCATCACGTCGGCGCCCGTGCGGACCCCGCCCATCCCGATGATGGGCACGTCCGGCAGCGCCTCGTGCACCCGGTAGACGCACCCCACCGCCAGCGGCCGGATCGCCGGTCCCGACAGCCCGCCCATCCCCCCGGCCACCGCCGGGCGCAGCGTGCGGGTGTCCACCGCCATGCCGCGCACGGTGTTGACCATGGACAGCCCGTCCGCGCGCGCCTCCACGCACGCGGCCGCCAACTCCACCACGTCGGGGACGTCGGCGGCGAGCTTGGCCAGCACCGGCAGCCCCGAACGGGTGTGGGAGCGCACCGTGCGCACCACCGCCGCGGCCTGGGCGGCGTCGTCGACGTAGCGGCGCCCCGCGGGGTCGGACGGGTCCGGGCTGGAGAGGTTGACCTCGATCGCGCTGACCCCCTCTGCGGCGGAGACGCGTCTGGCCAGCTCGCCGAACTCGCCCATGCCGGTGCCCGCGACGGAGACGATCGCCCGGCCGCCTCGGGAGAGCAGCCAGGGCAGGTCCCGTTGCAGGAACACGTCCACGCCCGGTCCCTGCATGCCCGTCGTGCTGAGCATCCCGCTGGGCGTCTCGGCCATGCGCGGGGACGGGCGCCCGGCGTGGGGCTCCAGCATCACCGACTTGGTGGTGACGGCGCCGATCGAGGCGATGTCGAAGAACTGGGCCAGCTCGCGGCCCGCTCCGGCGCACCCGGCGGCGGTCACCACGGGGTTGGGCAGCTCCCAGCCGCCCAACCGGGTCCTGAGGTCTGCGTTCACTGTCTCACCCACTGTCTGGTGGTGGTCGGGCCCTGGAGCGGGGCCTGGGACCCTCAGGCGATGTCGCGGGCCGACTCCGCGGCGCGGGCCGCGCTGGAGCCCTTCCAGCCGGGGGCGCCCAGGGCGTCGAAGGGGATCGTGCCCACGTCGTCGAAGCGCACCTGCTCGCCCCGGAAGACCGGGCCGTCCACGCAGGAGCGCACCATGCGGGTGATGCCGTCCTCGCCCACCACCGGGATGACGCAGGTCATGCAGATCCCGGTGCCGCAGGCCATGGTCTCCTCCACCGCCACCTGGACGGGGATGCCGTGGCCGCCCGCCACGGAGGTGACCGCGCGCAGCATCGGCATGGGGCCGCAGGCGTAGACGGCGTCGGAGCGGCAGTCCTCGATCACCCTGCCCAGGACGTCGGTGACGCGGCCGCGGGTGCCGAAGGAGCCGTCGTCGGTGGTGAAGGCGGCCGTCTCGGCGATGCGGCGGGCGGTGATGGCGCTGAACACCCGGTCGGCCGAGGCGGCGCCCAGCACGAAGTCCACCCGGCAGCCGCGTCTGCGCAGCGACTGGGCGAGCGGGAACAGCGGGGCGCTGCCCGAGCCCCCGCCCACCAGCACGCAGTTGACCGGCTCGCGGGGCAGCGGGAAGGGGCGGCCCAGGGGGCCGACCACGTCCAGCAGGTCGCGCGAGCGGCGCTCGGACAGCCAGGCGGTGCCGGCGCCGCGCACCGAGAACAGGAACTCGACGGTGCCGCCGTAGTCGGGTTTGACGTCGTGGATGGCGAAGGGGCGGCGCAGCAGGGTGCTGGAGTGGTCGCCGCCGACGGCCACCGACACGAACTGCCCGGAGCGGAACCGCTCGGCTATGCCCGGGGCGACCACGGTGATGGCGTAGTAGGCGTCCACCCTGCGTACGTTCAGCACGGGGCACCTGGTCTGCACCGGTCCGTTGTCGCTCATCAGGTCGTGGCGCCCGAGCCCGGTGTCGCGGACACCGGGGCGTCGGCGCCGCCCTCCCCCCTCTGGGATTCCTGCGTCGTCCTGTGCGCCAACCGTATAGGCGGGGGCGCCGTGGACACACCGTCCACGGCGCCCCCGGGCACGGGCCCGAGCGAAGCCGGGGCCCTCGGAGGCGCGGCTAGGCCCGGCTGGCGGTGAGGGTCCTCGCGTGCTCCTGGAGGGAGCGCACGCCGACGTCCCCGCGCACCCGCGCCTCGATGGCCTGGACCGCGGCGGCCAGGCCCTGCACGGTGGTCACGCTGGGCACGCCGCGCAGCACGGCCGCGGTGCGGATCTCGTAGCCGTCCAGGCGCGGACCGGCCTGCCCGGCGCTGCCGAAGGGCGTGTTGACGATGAGGTCGACGCCCCCGGCGTGGATGAGCTGGACGATGGTGGGCTCGCCCGCCGGTCCGCTGCCCTCGCTGTGCTTGCGCACCACGGTGGCGTGCACGCCGTTGCGGCGCAGGACCACGGCGGTGCCCTCGGTGGCCAGGATCTCGAAGCCGAGGTCGGCCAGGCGCTTGACCGGGAAGATCATCGAGCGCTTGTCGCGGTTGGCCACCGAGACGAACACCCGGCCCCGCTCGGGCAGGGAGCCGTTGACGGCCAGCTGCGACTTGGCGTACGCGGCGCCGAACTCGGTGTCCAGGCCCATGACCTCGCCGGTGGAGCGCATCTCGGGGCCGAGGATGGTGTCGACCCCCTCGCCCTCCCTGTCGATGAAGCGGTTGAAGGGCAGCACCGCCTCCTTCACCGACACCGGGGCGTCGGCGGGCAGGTCGCCGCCGTCGCCGCGGGCGGGCAGCATGCCCTCCTCGCGCAGTTCGGCGATGGTGGACCCGGCCATGACGCGGGCGGCGGCCTTGGCCAGCGGCACCGCGGTGGCCTTGGACACGAACGGCACGGTGCGCGAGGCGCGCGGGTTGGCCTCCAGGACGTTGAGCACGCCGGAGGCGAGCGCGTACTGGACGTTGATCAGCCCGCGCACGCCCGTGCCCCGGGCGATGGCCTCGGTGGAGTAGCGGATGCGCTCGATGTCCTCGCGGCCCAGGGTGATGGAGGGCAGGGTGCACGCCGAGTCGCCGGAGTGGATCCCGGCCTCCTCGATGTGCTCCATGACCCCGCCCAGGTACAGGTCACGGCCGTCGTAGAGGGCGTCGACGTCGATCTCGATGGCGTCGTCGAGGAAGCGGTCGATGAGCACCGGGTGCTCGGGGCTGACCTCGGCGTTGCGCTCGATGTAGTCGGCGAGCATCGTCTCGCTGTAGACGATCTCCATGCCCCGGCCGCCCAGCACGTAGGAGGGGCGGACCATGACGGGGTAGCCGATCTCGTCCGCGGCGGCCTTGGCCTCGGCGAAGGAGTAGGCGGTGCCGTACTTGGGCGCGGGCAGCCCGGCGTCGGCCAGGACCTTGCCGAACTCGCCGCGGTCCTCGGCCAGGTCGATGGCCTCGGGGCTGGTGCCGATGATGGGCACCCCGGCGTCCTTGAGGCGGCGGGCCAGTCCGAGCGGGGTCTGGCCGCCCAACTGGACGATGACCCCGGCGACCGGTCCGGCGGCCTGCTCGGCGCGCACGACCTCCAGCACGTCCTCCAGGGTGAGCGGCTCGAAGTAGAGCCGGTCGCTGGTGTCGTAGTCGGTGGAGACCGTCTCGGGGTTGCAGTTGACCATCACGGTCTCGTACCCGGCCTCGGAGAGGGCGAAGGAGGCGTGGACGCAGGAGTAGTCGAACTCCACGCCCTGGCCGATCCGGTTGGGTCCCGAGCCCAGGATGATGATCTTGGGGCGGTCGCCCGCGGGGACCTCGGTCTCCTCGTCGTAGCTGGAGTACAGGTAGGGCGTGCGGGCCTCGAACTCGGCGGCGCAGGTGTCCACGGTCAGGTAGACGGGGTGGACGCCCAGGGCGTGGCGCAGCTCGCGGACCACGTCCTCGCTGCGGCCGGTGATCTGGCCGATCTGGAGGTCGGAGAAGCCCAGCCCCTTGACCTGGCGCAGCAGGTCGGCGTCGAGCTTGGGTGCGTCGGCCAGGACGCGGGCCGCCTCCTCCAGGCGCAGCATCTGGTCCACGAACCAGGGGTCGATGCGGGTGGCCTCGTGGACCTCCTCGACGGTGGCCCCGGCGCGCAGGGCCTGCTGGACCTGGCGCAGGCGGTGCTCGGTGGGGGTGGCGGCCAGGCGCAGCAGCTCGTCCTTGTCGCCGGGCTCGCCCTCCCAGGTCAGGCCGACGCCCTTCTTCTCCAGGGAGCGCATGGCCTTCTGGAGGGCCTCGGGGAAGGAGCGGCCGATGGCCATGGCCTCGCCCACCGACTTCATGGTGGTGGTCAGGCCGGGGTCGGCGCCGGGGAACTTCTCGAAGGCGAACCGGGGCACCTTGACGACCACGTAGTCGAGCGTGGGCTCGAAGCTGGCCGGGGTCTCCCGGGTGATGTCGTTGGGGATCTCGTCCAGGGTGTAGCCGACGGCGAGCTTGGCGGCGATCTTGGCGATCGGGAAGCCGGTGGCCTTGGAGGCCAGCGCCGAGGAGCGCGACACGCGCGGGTTCATCTCGATGACGATGACCCGGCCGGTGGTGGGGTGGACGGCGAACTGGATGTTGCAGCCGCCGGTGTCCACGCCGACCTCGCGGATGACGGCGATGCCGATGTCGCGCAGCTTCTGGTACTCGCGGTCGGTGAGGGTCATGGCGGGGGCGACGGTGATGGAGTCGCCGGTGTGCACGCCCATGGGGTCGAGGTTCTCGATGGAGCACACGACCACGACGTTGTCGTTGGTGTCGCGCATCAGCTCCAGCTCGTACTCCTTCCAGCCGAGGATGGACTCCTCCAGGAGCACCTCGGTGGTCGGGGAGAGCGCCAGGCCCTGCCCGGCGATGCGGCGCAGCTCGGTCTCGTCGTGGGCGAAGCCCGAACCCGCGCCGCCCATGGTGAAGGAGGGCCGCACGACGACGGGGTAGGAGAGCTCCTCGGCCGCGGCCAGGCACTCCTCCAGGGTGTGGCAGATGCGCGAGCGGGCGGACTCGCCGCCGATGCGCTCGACGATGCCCTTGAAGCTCTCGCGGTCCTCGCCGGACTGGATGGCCGCGATGTTGGCGCCGATGAGCTCGACGCCGTACTTGGCGAGGATGCCCGCCTCGTCCAGGGCGACGGCGGCGTTGAGGGCGGTCTGGCCGCCCAGGGTGGGCAGGAGCGCGTCGGGGCGCTCCTTGGCGATGATCTTCTCGATCATCTCGGTGGTGATCGGCTCCACGTAGGTGGCGTCGGCGATCTCCGGGTCGGTCATGATCGTGGCCGGGTTGGAGTTGACCAGGATGACCCGCAGGCCCTCGGCCCGCAGAACCCGGCAGGCCTGGGTGCCCGAGTAGTCGAACTCGGCCGCCTGCCCGATCACGATCGGGCCGGAGCCGATCACGAGGACGGATGAAAGGTCACTACGGCGCGGCATGCTCTGCTTCCTCTTGCTACTTGGCAGCCGGAGCGGGCTGGGCGGACATCAGGTCGACGAACGCGTCGAAGAGTTCGGCGGCGTCGTGGGGGCCGGCGGCGGCCTCCGGGTGGAACTGGACGCTGAACGCGGGGCGGTCCAGCAGCCGCAGGCCCTCGACGACGCGGTCGTTGAGGCCGATGTGGCTGACCTCGGCCCGGCCGTAGGGGGTGTCGAAGGGCTCGTCAAGGGGGGCGTCGACGGCGAAGCCGTGGTTCTGGCTGGTGATGGCGACCCTGCCGGAGCGGGTGTCGATCACCGGCTGGTTGACGCCCCGGTGCCCGAAGGGCAGCTTGTAGGTGCCCAGGTCCAGGGCGCGGCCCAGGATCTGGTTGCCGAAACAGATGCCGAAGAGCGGCCTGCCCGCCTCCAGGACGCCGCGCATCGCGGCGACGGGTCCGTCGGCGGTGGCGGGGTCGCCGGGGCCGTTGCTGAAGAACACCCCGTCCGGGTCCAGGGCGAGGATGTCCTCGGTGGTGGCGGTGGAGGGCAGCACGGTGACCCGGCACCCCCGCTCGGCCAGGCGCTGGGGGGTCATGGCCTTGATGCCCAGGTCCACGGCGGCGACGTGGAAGCGGGCGGGCACGCCCTCGGGCGGCAGGACCTCGTAGGGCTCGCGGGTGCTGACCTCGGCGGCCAGGTCGGCCCCGGCCATGGCGGGCTGCTGGCGCACGCGCTCCAGCAGGGCCTGCGGGTCGGTCTCGGTGGTGCTGATGGCCGCGCGCATGACGCCCCTGTCGCGCAGGTGGCGGGTGAGGGCGCGGGTGCCGGTGAGGGAGATGCCGACCACTCCCTGGCGGCGCAGCTCCTCGTCCAGGGTGCGCTCGGCCCGCCAGTTGGAGGTGATGCGGGCGGGCTCGCGCACGACGTACCCGGCGACCCAGACGCGGCCGGACTCGGGGTCGTCGTCGTTGACGCCGGTGTTGCCGATGTGGGGGGCGGTCATCACCACGATCTGACGGTGGTAGGAGGGGTCGGTGAGGGTCTCCTGGTAGCCGGTCATGCCGGTGTTGAAGACCGCCTCGCCGAAGGTCTCCCCGGTGGCGCCGAAGGAACGACCGTGGAAGACCCGGCCGTCCTCGAGTACCAGAATCGCGGGTCCGCTCTCGGACACGTTCGCCCCCTCCTCCGCCGGGCCGTCGGCGGCCCGGGTGTTCTGTTCTGTGCTCACTGGATCTTCCCCTCCAGGACGGTGGGGGCGCCGCGCAGGAACGTGGCGCGCACCCGACCGGGCAGGCTCATGCCCCGGAAGGGGGTGTTGCCGCTCTTGCTGGCCATGGCCGCGCCGTCCACGTCGACGGCGGCGGCCGGGTCGTACAGGACCACGTTGGCGGGCTGGCCGACGGCCAGGTCACGCCCGTGGTCGTGGACGCGGCCGATGCGGGCCGGCGCCGCCGACATGCGGTCGGCGACGTCGGACCAGGTCAGGAGACCGGTGTCGACCATCGTGCGCTGCACGACCGCCAACGCCGTCTCCAGTCCGACCATTCCCATGGCGGCAGTGGACCACTCGGTCTCCTTGGCCTCCGCGGGGTGGGGGGCGTGGTCGGTGGCGACGATGTCGATGGTGCCGTCGGCCAGGCCCTCGCGCAGCGCCTGGACGTCCTCGGCGGTGCGCAGGGGCGGGTTGACCTTGTAGACGGGATCGTAACCCTCCACCAGCTCCTCGGTCAGCAGCAGGTGGTGGGGTGTGACCTCGGCGGTGACGTCGCAGCCGCGGGCCTTGGCCCAGCGGATGATGTCGACCGAGCCCCTGGTCGAGACGTGGCACACGTGCAGGCGCGAGCCCACGTGCTGGGCGAGCAGGCAGTCGCGGGCGATGATCGCCTCCTCGGCGACCGCGGGCCAGCCGGGCAGGCCGAGGCGGTCGGAGACGCGCCCCTCGTTCATCTGGGCGCCCTGCGTCAGGCGCGGCTCCTGGGCGTGCTGGGCGACGACGCCGTCGAAGGCCTTGACGTACTCCAGGGCGCGGCGCATGAGCAGGGCGTCGGAGACGCAGATGCCGTCGTCGGAGAAGACGCGCACGCCCGCGGCGGAGTCGGCCATGGCGCCGATCTCGGAGAGGCGCTCCCCGGCCAGGCCGACGGTGACGGCGCCGACGGGGCGCACGTCGCAGTACCCGGCCTCGCGGCCCAGGCGCCAGACCTGTTCGACGACCCCGGCGGTGTCGGCGACGGGGTCGGTGTTGGCCATGGCGTGGACGGCGGTGTAGCCGCCCATGGCGGCGGCGCGGGAGCCGGTGGCGACGGTCTCGGCGTCCTCACGGCCGGGCTCGCGCAGGTGGGTGTGCAGGTCCACCAGGCCGGGCAGGGCGATCAGGCCGGTGGCGTCGACGGACCGGGCCCCCTCGGGGGCGTCCAGGTCCCGGCCGACCGCGGCGATGCGGCCGTCGGCCAGGAGCAGGTCGACGGGGTCGCCGCCGAGCGGGCGGGCGCCGCGGATCAGGTGCGGTCCGTGGGTGTCGGGCATCGCGGTGTTGGCTTCCTCGTGTTCTGGGATGGGGAGGGGCGGCGCGGCGCGGGGCTCACCTCATGGGCTGGCCGGAAACAGTGCTGGTGTGCCTCACGGGGCTCCACCTGCGGTGATCTTGTACTTATAGCGAGGTTCGACGGTCCAAACTCGCTATAAGTACAAGATCACGTGGAGGGCGCCGGGCCCGGGGACCTTCGGGTCACCGCTGCTAGGAGCCGCTGAGCAGCAGGTAGAGCACGGCCATGCGCAGGCTGACGCCGTTGGCGACCTGCTCGGTGACGGTGCAGCGGGGCGAGTCGGCGACCTCGGCGGAGATCTCCATGCCGCGGACCATCGGGCCGGGGTGCATGACGATCGCGTCCTCGGGCATGCGGGACAGGCGCTCGCCGTCCAGGCCGTAGTTGCGGCTGTACTCGCGCGTGGACGGGAAGAAGGACTCGTGCATGCGCTCGGCCTGTACGCGCAGCATCATGACGACGTCGGACTTGGGCAGGACGTCGTCGAGGTCGTAGGAGACCTCGCACGACCAGGTGTGCACCGAGACCGGCAGCAGGGTGGGCGGCGCGACCAGGGTGACGTGCGCGCCCAGGGTGGTGAGCAGCAGCACGTTGGAGCGGGCGACCCGGCTGTGCAGGATGTCGCCGACGACCGCCACCCGCAGTCCCTCCAGGCGCCCCAGGCGCGAGCGCATGGTGAAGGCGTCCAGCAGGGCCTGGGTGGGGTGTTCGTGGGTGCCGTCGCCCGCGTTGAGGACGGACCCGTCCACCCAGTTGGCGAGGCGGTGGGCGGCGCCGGAGGCGCTGTGCCGGATGACGACGCCGTCGGCGCCCATGGCCTGGAGGGTCAGCGCGGTGTCCTTGAGGCTCTCGCCCTTGGAGACGCTGGAGCCCTTGGCGGAGAAGTTGATGACGTCCGCGGACAGGCGCTTGGCGGCCAGCTCGAAGGAGGTACGGGTGCGCGTGGAGTCCTCGTAGAAGAGGTTGACCACGGTGCGCCCGCGCAGGGTGGGCAGTTTCTTGACGGAGCGGTCGCCGACCTGGGCGAGTTCGGCGGCGGTGTCCAGGATGAGGGTGGCCTCGTCGCGGGAGAGGTCGCCGGCGGAGAGCAGGTGGCGCATCAGTCGTTCCCCTCGGTGGTTCCGGGGCGGGGGCGGGCCGGGCCGAGCAGCACCGCGTCGTGTCCGTCGGTCTCCTCCAGGCGCACGGTGACGCTCTCGCGCAGCGAGGTGGGCAGGTTCTTGCCCACGTAGTCGGCGCGGATGGGCAGTTCGCGGTGGCCGCGGTCGACCAGGACGGCGAGCTGGACGGCGCGGGGGCGCCCCAGGTCGCCGAGCGCGTCCAGGGCGGCGCGGACGGTGCGGCCGGAGAAGAGGACGTCGTCGACGAGGACGACGACGCGGTCGTCGAGTCCGCCCTGGGGGATCTCGGTCCGGCCGAGGGCGCGGACGGGGGCGGAGCGCAGGTCGTCGCGGTACATGGTGATGTCGAGCGAGCCCGCGGGGACGGTGATGTCCTCCACCCGCTCGATGCGCCGTGCCAGGCGGTGGGCGAGCGGGACCCCGCGCGAGGGGATGCCCAGGAGGGTGACGCCCCGGCCGCCCTTGGTGCGTTCGAGCACCTCGTGGGCGATGCGGGTCAGCGCCCGGTTGATCTCGCTGCCGTCGAGGACGGCGCGGGTGCCCTCGGGCGCCTCGGGTGCGGAGGAACCGCCACCGGCGTCACCGGACGTCGGTTTTTGCGCACGCAAAGTAGTGACTCCCTTCCCTGCCTCACTGAACAGGTCGTTAAAGGATGTCGATCGGATCCACGCTACCAGCGGCGCCCGCGACCCCCGCGAGGCGGTCGATGACCCGAGGTCACGAATGTGACTCTGGTCACACCCCAAGCGAACATGTATCCCCTGAAATGTGGTCATGTCGCCACCCAGTGGATACGGCAACGAAGGGGCTGAAACCTGAAATACCCAGGAGGAGCGGGCTTTTCGTGCCATCGTGACGCACGACTCGTCACGTTCGGTCCGGACATGAGAGGTGTCTCACTTACGCACGGTTTGGCCACCGATTAGTCGCGTTTCACACCAACGGCTTGACCTGGACGGCAGACCCCCCTACCGTCACTGTCTGTAACCACTGCCGGGTGGGGGTGCATCCCGTGACCATCCGCTGGACCGCCCAGGCGGCCCGCCGAGTACGAGCGGACGTCCCCCCACCACGCCAGCCACTGTCACGGCCGGGAGCGACAAGAAGATGCCATCCGAATACGCGAAGTCCCTCGGTGCGCGACTGCGTGCCATCCGCACCCAGCAGGGCCTGTCCCTGCACGGGGTGGAAGAGAAGTCCCACGGTCGCTGGAAGGCCGTCGTGGTGGGCTCCTACGAGCGCGGCGACCGCGCCGTCACCGTCCAGAAGCTCGCCGAGCTGGCGGACTTCTACGGCGTGCCGATGTCGGAGCTGCTGCCGGGCGGCGCGGCTCCCACCCCGCTGGGTCCCACACCCAAGCTGGTCATCGACCTGGAGCGCATGCAGCAGCTGCCGCAGGAGAAGGCCGGGCCGCTGTCCCGCTACGTCGCCACGATCCAGAGCCAGCGGGGTGACTACAACGGGCGGGTGCTCTCCATCCGCCAGGAGGACCTGCGCTCACTCGCGGTCATCTACGACAAGTCGCCCGGCGACCTGACCGAGGAGCTCATCAACTGGGGCGTCCTCGACCCCGAGGCGCGCCGCGCGGTCGACGCCTTCTGACCGGTACCCGACACCGGGACGACCGAACAGATCCGCACCCGCTCGACGAGAACCGGCGACCCCGAGGGGACGCCGGTTCTCGTCGTGTCCGACCGGCCGGGGACTGGCCGGCGGACGGGGCCGGAGCGGCGCGGCCGGACGTGGGGCTTCCCCTCCCCAGCCCGGCCGCGCCGCCCTCCCGCCGGAGGGGGGTCCGACGGATCGTGTCGAACGCCTGTTCGACACGATCCAGTTAACCCCAGGCCGCCGGACCCGTCAAGGACCCCGCGCGGCGCCGCGCGCATCCCGCACGCACTCCGCGCGCACCGAAATCCCGGGACGCCGGGACGCCGGGGAACTACCCTTGGCCCGTGGTAGCCGATACCGAGTTGCGCGAGCTGGCCCCACCCGCCTTCGCGCACGCCGTCCCCGCGCTGCTCCAGGTGTACGAGGCGGCCATGCGGCCGCCCCCGGAGCAGCTGCCCGGGCGCGCCTCCGTCATGAACGGCCACGCCCACAACCCGGGCTTCCGCGCCGTGGTGGCCGTGCGCGGCGGCCTCCCGGTCGGCTTCGCCTACGGCTTTCCCCGG
>ANAW01000106.1:0-18636 GCA_000340945.1 Nocardiopsis synnemataformans DSM 44143
GTCCGACGCCCTGGAGGTCGCCGAGGTGCACGTCCACCCGGACGCGCAGAACCGGGGCGTGGGCCGCGCCCTGCTCCACGCCCTGTGCCGGGGCAGACCGGAGCGCACCGCGGTGCTGTCCACGCGTTCGGGACCCTCCGCGGCGCGCCACCTGTACCGCTCGTGCGGGTTCACCGAGGTGCTGGAGGACTTCCGCTTCCCCGGCAGCCCCGGTCAGCCCTTCTCGATCATGGCCGCCCGGCTCCCCCTGACGGGCTCCGGTGACCGGAGACCTCCCGGTAGATCTGCCTGGTGGCCGTGGACTGGTTCGAGGTGATGAAGTGGATGCCCGGCGCGCCCTCGGCCAGCAGCCGCTCGCACATGCGCTGGGCGTGCTCGATGCCGAAGGCCCGCACGGACTCGGCGTCGTCGCCGAAGGAGGCGAACCTCTCCGCCAGGTCGGCCGGGAAGGGCGCGCCGGAGAGCTGCTCCGAGCGCGGGATGAACGAGGCGCGCACCACCGGGAAGACCTCGGGGATGATCGGCACCTCGCAGCCGCGCGCGGCCACCCGGTCGCGCAGTCGCAGGTAGTCCTCGGGGTCGAAGAACATCTGCGTGATGGCGTAGTCGGCGCCCGCCTCGCACTTGCGCACGAAGTGGTCGGTGTCGGTCTCGACGTCGGCCGAGCGCGGGTGCTTGTAGGGGAAGGCGGCCACGCCCACGCAGAAGTCGCCGCTGTCCTTGAGCAGGCGCACCAGTTCCTCGGCGTAGGACAGCCCCTGGGGGTGCGGGATCCACTCCCCGTCGGGGTCGCCGGGCGGGTCGCCGCGCACGGCGAGCATGTTGGACACGCCCGCGTCGGCGAGGCGGCCGACGAGGTGGCGCAGCTCGGCGACGGAGTGGTCGACCAGGGTCATGTGCGCGACCGGCAGCAGTGTGGTGTCGGTCGCGATGCGCTCGGTGGTCTCCACGGTCAGCCCGCGCGTGCTGCCGCCCGCGCCGTAGGTGACCGAGACGAAGGCGGGGCCGAGGGCCTCGATCTCCCGGATCGCGCGCCACAGGCGCTCCTGCGCCTGGGGCGTGCGGGGCGGGAAGAACTCGAAGGAGAATATCGGCTCGCCCGCGTCGAGGAGTTCGCGGATATGACGCGGCCTGGGGGCCGGGCCTCGGGGCGCCACAGGGAGTGTCGGTGCAGCCAGCATGCGCACCAGCTTAGGTCAGACACTCCACGCGGCGGGGGCGGCGTCCCATCCTGTGAGACCCCGTGGCGCACGCCACTCCCGCGCCGGACGCGCTCGGCGCGACGTGCGAGGATGCGGCATGGCCCCTCTCCCCCCGGTCGTCCCCGCCCCCGGCCCCCTCCCCCGGCCGCGCCCGCTGTTCTGGGCCGCCCAGCTGCTGCGCTTCGGCTGGCTCCAGGCGCGGGCCTGCGCGTTCGCGGTGTGCATGTTCGCCGGGTTCGCGCTCTCTGCGGTGGTGCCGCTGCCCCTGCCCCGCTACGACGCCCTGCTCGTCTACGCGGTGGCGCTCACCGCCCTGTTCTGGGGCCTGCGCCTGGAGAGCGGCCGGGAGATCGCCGCGATCGCCGGTTTCCACGTGGTGGGGCTGGCCTTCGAGCTGTTCAAGGTGCGGATGGGCTCGTGGTCCTACCCCGAGCCCGCCTGGACGGTGGTGTGGGGCGTGCCGCTGTACAGCGGGTTCATGTACGCGGCGGTGGGCTCCTACATCGTGCGCGCCTGGCGGCTGCTGGACCTGGAGCTGGTGCGCTACCGCGCCGCGGCGACCACGGTGGTCGCGGTCTACCTCAACTTCCTCACCCACCACTGGCTGCCGGACCTGCGGGTGCCCCTGGCGGTGCTGCTGGTGGCGGTGACGTGGGGCACGTGGGTGCGCTTCACCGTGGGCGCGCGGCGCCCGCGCATGCCGCTGGCGCTGTCGTTCCTGCTCATCGGAGTGTTCCTGTGGATCGCCGAGAACGTCTCGACCCTGCTCGACGCCTGGCGCTACCCGCACCAGGAACAGGTGTGGGCGCTGGTGCACCCGGCCAAGCTGGGCGCGTGGGCGCTGCTGGTGACGGTGTCGTTCGTGCTGGTGGCCAGCTGGAAGCGGCCCGGTCGGGCGGATCGGGACCGGGCCGTGCCCGACAGCCGATAATCTGCGGGTCATGGTGCCTTCCTCTTCCCCGTCCGCCCCCGCCGTCTCCGCGGTCCGCTCCGGCGTGGACCGCGAGCTGACCTCGTTCTGCGCCGACCACCGCGCCCAGCTGCTGGAGATCGGGGAGGAGCTGGCCCCGGCCATGGACGCGCTGGAGGCGATGATCTCCGGCGGCAAGCGCCTGCGGCCGACCTTCTGCTACTGGGGCTGGCGGGGCGCGGGCGGCGCGGCCGACGACGAGCGGATGGTGCGGGCGGCGGCCTCCCTGGAGTTCCTCCAGGCGTGCGCGCTCGTCCACGACGACGTGATCGACAACAGCGACACCCGGCGCGGGCTGCCCGCCACGCACAAGCGGCTGGCCAAGCTGCACGCCGACCGGGGGTGGAGCGGCGACAGCGAGGGCTTCGGCCAGGGCGCGGCCATCCTCATCGGCGACCTGTGCCTGGCCTGGTCAGACGAGATGTACCAGGCCAGCGGCTTCCCGGCGGAGGTGCTGGGCCGGGGGCGGCCCCCCTTCGACGCGATGCGCACCGAGGTCATGGCCGGGCAGTACCTGGACACCCTGGAGCAGGTGCGGGGCACCGGCACCCGCGAGGCCGCGCTGCGCGTGATGCGCTACAAGTCCGCCAAGTACACGGTGGAGCGCCCTCTGCACCTGGGCGCGGCCCTGGCGGGCCGCCACGATGAGCTGGCCGGGGTCTACACCGCCTACGGCATCCCGCTGGGGATCGCCTTCCAGCTGCGCGACGACGTGCTGGGCGTGTTCGGCGACCCGTCCACCACCGGCAAGCCCGCCGGGGACGACCTGCGCGAGGGCAAGCGGACGCTGGTCGTGGCCGAGACCCTGGCGCGCGCGGGGGCGGCCGACGCCGGGCGGTTCCGCTCGCTGCTGGGGGCGCCGAGCCTGTCGGTGGCCTCGGTGGAGTGGATGTGCTCCCTGATCGAGGGTTCGGGCGCGCTGGCCGTGTGCGAGGAGCTGATCGCGGAGTACGCCGACCGGGCCGTCGCGGCCCTGGAGAGCCCCGAGCTGGACGCCTCCGCCCGCGAGCCGCTGCGCGCACTGGTCGTGGCCGCCACCTCGCGCTCCTTCTGAGGGTCCTTCCCTAGGGGACTTTCCCGGGTCCGCGCCCGCAGGGGGCGTATTGTGCCCGACTGCCCGCTCCGGTTGAATCGCTGACACGACATATCGCGAAACCGGGGAGTCTCCCATGTCTGGGCACACCGTTTCCCGCGGTCCGGCCGGTGCGGGCGAGAGAGCCCTCGCGCCGGACCTGGCGCGCGGGTTCATGCTCCTGTTCATCGCGCTGGCCAACACGGTCTGGTACCTGTGGGCGCTTCCGGGGAGCGGGGGCGGCGTCCACCCGGAGCCGAGCGGCGCGCTGGACCGGATCGCGCAGTTCGTCGTCGTCATGGCGGTGGACATGCGCAGCTACCCGATGTTCGCCTTCCTGTTCGGGTACGGCATGGTGCAGCTGGCCCGGCGCCAGGAGGCGGCGGGCTCGTCCGTGCGGGACGTGAACGCGCTGCTGCGCCGCCGCAGCCTGTGGCTGGTCGCGCTTGGGTTCGTCCACGCCCTGCTGCTGTGGATGGGCGACATCCTGGGCGCCTACGGCCTGGCCGGGCTGCTCCTGGGCTGGCTGTTCCTGCGGCGCAGGGACGCCACGCTGCTGGTGTGGGCGGGCGTGTTCACCGGGCTGGCCGCACTGCTGGCGGCGTTCAGCCTGCTGGGCCTGGCCTTCATGCCCGCGGACGCCCCCTCCTCGGCCGCGTTCAGCATGGACCAGACGGCCGCCAACATCGGCGACGCCTCGATCCTGGGCGCCGCGCTGGGCCGCGTCGTGGCCTGGCCGCTGGTCACGGTGGGCCAGGGGCTGCTGGGCATGGTCGTGCCCGCGGCGATCCTGCTCGGCTACTGGGCGGCGCGCCGCCGGATCCTGGAGGAGCCGGGCGGGCACCCGGGGCTGCTGCGCTGGACCGCGGTGCTGGGCATCGGCGTGGGCTGGCTGGGCGGGCTGCCCCTGGCCCTGACCCAGATCGGGGTCTGGGACCTGTCCCCCGCGCAGGCGGGCATGCTGACCATGCCGCACATGGTGACCGGGCTGGCCTGCGGCCTGGGCTACGTGGCGCTGATCGCGCTGGCGGCGCACCGGATCCAGGGGCGCGGGCGCGGACCGGGCGCGGTGGTGACCGCCCTGAGCGCGACCGGCAAGCGCTCGCTGTCGGCCTACCTGGCCCAGTCGGTGCTGTGCGCGCCGCTCCTGGCGGCCTGGGGCCTGGGGCTGGGCGGCGAGCTCACCTCGTGGTCGATGGCCCTGTTCGCGGTGGGCGTGTGGCTGGTGACCGTGGCGGCGTCCTACGCGCTGGAGCGCGCGGGCAGGCGCGGACCGGCCGAGGTGCTGCTGCGCCGCCTGGCCTACCGGCGCCCGGTCGCGCGGGGGGCTCGGGAGGCGGAGGGGCCCGGACGCGGATCGGCCCGGGAGGTCGGGCACGGACCGGCCCGGGGGTCCGCGGGAGGCGAGCGCCCCGCGCCCTGATCCGGCTCCCCCGGGAGCGCCGACCGCGCCGCGCCCGACCCCGCGGCGCAAAAAGGCGCGTGCCGCTCGGCGTCCGGCAGGCCCTCGTAACGCAGGATGGGGTGTCATGGGCGACGATCACACGACAAACCACACCATAGGGGTGACGGGGGCGACCGGGGCGCTGGGCGGGCGGGTCGCCGCGCGGATCGCGCGGCTGGGCAGGCCCCAGCGGCTCATCGTACGCGACATCAACCGCGCTCCCGAGTACCCCGGCAGCAGCGCGGCGATGGCGGCCTACGAGGACTCGACGGGCTTCGAGCGGGCGTGCCGGGGGGTCGACACGCTGTTCCTCGTCTCGGCCACCGAGTCCGAGGACCGGATCGACGTCCACGTGAGCGCGGTGGACGCGGCGGTCAAGGCGGGGGTGTCCCGGATCGTCTACCTGTCCTTCCTGAGGGCGGGCCCGGCGTCGACCTTCACGTTCGCGCGCACGCACTTCTTCACCGAGGCGCACATCCGCTCGACGGGGGTGCGGTACACCTTCCTCAGACCCAGCCTGTACCTGGACCTGCTGCCCGAATGGGTGGACGACGGGGGCGCGGTGCGGGGCCCGGCCGGTGACGGACGGATCGCGTGGGTCTCGCGCGACGACGTGGCGGACGTGGCCGCGGCGGTGCTGACCGACCCGGTCGCCGCGCTCGCCTCGCAGAACACCAGCCACGACGTCACCGGCCCGGAGGCGCTGTCCCTGGGCGCGACGGCGGAGCGGCTGGGCGTGCTCACCGGGCGCTCCGTGCGCTACGTGCCCCAGACCCGGGAGGAGGCGCTGGAGTCGCGCCGCTCCAGCGGCGCCCCCGACTGGGCGGTCGAGGGCTGGGTGACCTCCTACGCCGCGATCGCCGCCGGGGAGCTCGACGTGGTCTCGCCCGCCGTCCCCGACCTGACCGGCCATCCCGCCCAGTCCATCGAGGGCTTCCTGCGACGCCATCCCAGCGCCCTGTCGCACGTCGCGGTCTGACCGCGTCCCGTCCCCGCCGCCGCGCCCCGTGCGCGGCGGTTCCTCTGTGCCGCGGATCTCACCGCCGCCCGGCCCTTGACCTCAATAAATGTTGAGGTAAGAGGCTGAGCGGTGTCGGAAGAAGAGCGGTGCGCACCGAGGGAGAACGACATGCGAGCGGTACAGGTCGAGGAGTTCGGCGGTCCGGAGGTCCTGGTGGTCCGGGAGGTACCCGAGCCCGAGGTGGGGCCGGGTCAGGCGCTGGTGGAGGTCGCCGCGGCGAACGTGATGTACCTGGACACCCTGATCCGCGGCGGCTGGGGGCTGGACTACTTCCCCGTGGCTCCCCCCTACGTCCCCGGCGCGGGCGTGGCCGGGCGGGTGGTGCGGATCGGCCCGGGCGTGGACCCGGGCTGGGAGGGGGCCACGGTGGTCGCCGACACCGGGCACGCGGACGCGACGCCGGAGAGGCCCACCCTGCCCGTGGACGGTTACGCCGAGCGGGCCGTGGTACCGGAGTCGGCTCTGGTCAGGGTGCCCGAGGAGGTGGAACCGCGGGCGGCGCTGGCCCTGCTGCACGACGGGCCGACCGCGCTGGCGCTGGAGCGGGCGGCGGACTTCGGGCCCAGCACCACGGTCCTGGTCGCCGCGGCGGCCGGAGGCGCGGGCAGCCTGGCCGTCCAGCTGGCCCGCACGGCCGGGGCCCGGGTCATCGGCGCGGCCAGGGGCGGGGCCAAGCTGGCCCTGGTCCGCGAACTGGGCGCGCAGGAGGCCGTGGACTACTCCGAGCCGGGCTGGCAGGAGCGGGTGCGCGCGCTGACCGGCGGCGCCGGGGTCGACGTGGTCCTGGACGGCGCCGGGGGCGCGCTGGGCGCGGCGGCCTTCGAGACCCTGGCCGACGGCGGCCGGTTCGTCGGCTACGGCTCGGCGGGCGGAAGCTTCACGGAGGTGGACGCGGAGGAGGCCGGGCGCCGCGGGATCGAGGTCCTGGGCCTGTTCGACCTCAAGGAGGCCGACGGCGACCGGCAGGACGCCCTGCGGATGGCGCTGGAGATGGCCCGCATGGGCAGGATCACCCCGCACGTGGGACTGACCCTGCCCCTGGAGCGGGCCGCCGAGGCGCACGCCGCGCTGGAGGGGCGCGCGGTGCTCGGCAAGGTCCTGCTGGTCCCCTAGGGTCGGACGGCGCTGGGCGGCCGGGCCCCGGCGGAGCGGATCCGGCGGGCGTCCGGCGCGCGGCTGCCGGTCAGCCCCCGGCGCGGGCCGCCAGGCGCTGGCGCAGAGCGGAGGCGGCGGACCGGGGGTCCTCCGCCTCCGTGATCGCGCGCACGACCACGACCCGGCGGGCCCCGGCGTCCAGCACGCGGTCGATGTTGTCGGCGTCGATCCCGCCGATGGCGAACCAGGGGCGGTCGGTGTCCAGCGCGGCCGCCTCCCGCACCAGTTCCAGCCCGGCGGCCGGGCGGCCCGGCTTGGTGGGGGTCGCCCAGGTCGGGCCGACGCAGAAGTAGTCGCTGCCGGGCTCCTCGGCGGAGGCCGCCGCGGCGGCGACGTCGTTGTTGGAGCGGCCGATCACGGGGTCGGAACCGATGATGTCGCGGGCCATGGGCACGGGCAGGTCGCGCTGGCCCAGGTGGAGGACGTCGGCGCGCACGGCGCGGGCGATGTCGGCGCGGTCGTTGACCGCGAGCAGGGCGCCGTACCGCTCGCACGCCTCCTTCATCACCTCCAGGGCCGCGATCTCCTCGCGCGCCTCCAGGCCCTTGTCCCGGAGCTGGATGATGTCCACTCCCCCGGCCAGGGCGGCGTCGGCGAACTCGGCGAGATCGCCCCGACCGGTCCGGGCGTCGGTGCACAGGTACAGAAGCGATGCGTCCAGGCGCTTGCGCAGGCTGGTTCCGTGGCTGGTCCTCACACGGTCCACCCTAGGCCCTGGCGCGTTCGGGCCCAAGGGGGAGACACGCGGCGGCGCGCCCCTCCCCCGCGGTCGGCTAGAAGGCCATGCTCTGGGCCCGGCGGCGCACCTCGGTGCCCCGGTTCTCGCGCATGGCCTGGATCGGCGTGCCCGGCAGGGTGTCGTCGGGGGTGAACAGCCAGCGCAGGGCCTCCTCGGAGGAGAAGCCCGCGTCGGTGAGCAGCAGCAGTGTCCCCGGCAGGCCCTTGACCAGGTCGTCGCCGTCGATGAAGGCGGCGGGGATGGACAGCTCGCCGTCGCGGACCACACCCATCATGCGGTTCTCGCGGATCAGCGTCTTGATCCTGTTCGGGCTCACGCCCAGCGGCGCGGCCGCCTCCTTGAGGGTCAGCCAGTCGCCGATGAGCGTGTCGATGTCGCGTTGTGTCACCCCACCAATCTGCCACATCCGCGCACCTCCTTCCCCCCTGCACGGGGTGCGTCGGGTACGGGTCATAGAATGGGGACAGACCCCTACATCCCGCGGGAGCCGGGTGGGACCCGGCTGAGAGGGGGGCTGTGAGCCTCCGACCGCACGAACCTGATCCGGATCATGCCGGCGAAGGGAGTGGAAGCCACAGCCGTGCGCACCTCCAACGATTCCCACCGCGACCGCGTCGTCGTGGTCGGCGGCGGCCTCGTCGGGCGGGTCACCGCCTGGCGCGCCGCCCAACGCGGACTGGGCGTCACCCTGGTCGAGTCCGACCCGTCCCGCGCCGCCTCCACCGTGGCGGCGGGCATGCTGACCCCCGCCACCGAGGCGGCGTTCGGCGAGGAGCCCCTCATGGAGCTGGGCATCCGCTCGGCCCGCATGTACGCGGACTTCGTCGCCGAACTGGAGCAGGCCAGCGGCCTGGACGTGGGCCACCGCGCCACCGGCACGCTCCTGGTCGCCTTCGACCGCGACGACCTGGCCGTCCTCACCGAACTGCACGCGCTCCAGCAGCGGCTGGGCATCGCCGCCGAGCGCCTCACCGGCCGCGAGTGCCGCCGCCTGGAACCCATGCTTGCCCCGTCCGTGCGCGGCGGCGTCCTGGCGCCCGACGACCACTCCGTGGACCCGCGGCGGCTGCTGCGCGCCCTGGCGGTGGCGGGCGAACGCGCGGGCGTCACCGAGGTCCGCGGGCGGGTCGGCGAGGTCCTCTCCCCCGGCCCCGGGGGCGCCCGGCTGGGCGTGCGCCTGGCCGGGGAGGCTCCGACCGGGGGCGCCGCGGCCGGGGAGACCCTGCCCGCGCACCAGGTGGTGCTCGCCGCGGGCTGCTGGGGCAACGCCGTCGGGGTCCCCGAACCCGTGGTCCCGCCGCTGCGCCCGGTCAAGGGACAGCTGCTGCGCGCCCGGGTGCCCGACGGCGGGCCGCCGCTCGTCAGCCGGACCGTCCGCGGCCTGGTCCGGGGCTTTCCGACCTACCTGGTGCCGCGCGCCGACGGCGAGGTCGTCATCGGCGCCACCCAGGAGGAGCTGGGCCACGACACCTCGCTCACCGTCGGGGGGCTCTGGCAGGTGCTGCGGGACGCGCGCGAGCTCGTCCCCGGGGTGAGCGAGCTGGAGGTCACCGAGACCTGCGTCGGGCTGCGCCCCGGATCCCCCGACAACGAACCCCTCCTGGGGCCCACCCGGGTCCCGGGACTGCACCTGGCCGCCGGGCACTTCCGGCACGGGGTGCTGCTGACCCCGGTGACCGGTGAGGCCATGGCCCGCGCCCTGACCGACGGAGACCTGCCGGAGTACGCCCGCCGCTTCACGGCACGACGCGCAAGTAGGTAGTAGCAGTGGAACTGATCATCAACGGCGACCGCCGCGAGTTCACCGACGACACGACCGTGGAAGCGGTCGTGCGCGACCTGACCGGCACCGAGGTCCCCGGCGGTATCGCCGTGGCCGTCAACGACGAGGTGGTGCGCCGGGCCGCGTGGGCCGCGAGCCCGCTCAACCAGGGCGACCGCGTGGACGTCCTCACCGCAGTGCAGGGAGGCTGAGCATGAACGACGACCTCGTGATCGCGGGAACCTCCTTCGGGTCCCGGCTGATCACCGGAACCGGAGGGGCCCCTTCCCTGGAGGTCCTGGAGGAGGCCCTGATCGCCTCCGGCACCGAGCTGACCACCGTGGCCATGCGCCGGGTCTCCCCCGGTACCCAGGGGTCGGTGTGGGACGTCCTGACCCGCAACAAGATCCGGGCGCTGCCCAACACCGCCGGGTGCTTCACCGCCGTCGACGCGGTGCGCACCGCCCGCCTGGGCCGCGAGGCGCTGGACACCGACTGGGTGAAGCTGGAGGTGGTGGCGGACGAGCACACGCTGCTGCCCGACCCCGTCGAGCTGCTGGAGGCCGCCGAGCAACTGGTGGACGAGGGCTTCACCGTGCTGCCCTACACCAACGACGACCCCGTGCTGGCCCGGCGGCTGGAACAGGTGGGCTGTGCCGCGGTGATGCCGCTGGCCGCCCCGATCGGCTCGGGGCTGGGCATCCGCAACCCGCACAACCTGGAGCTGATCGTCGAGCGGGCCGGCGTGCCGGTCATCGTGGACGCGGGGATCGGCACCGCCAGCGACGCCGCCCTGGCCATGGAGCTGGGCTGCGACGCGGTCCTGCTGGCCACGGCCGTGACCCGCGCCCAGGACCCGGTGCGCATGGCCGCCGCGATGCGCGACGCCGTGCGCGCGGGCCGCGGCGCCCGCCTGGCGGGCCGCATCCCGGTGCGGCGCCACGCCCAGGCCTCCTCGCCGTCCGTGAGTTAGGCCACCTCAGCCCCGTGTCCCGATCCCGGTTCCCCGCCCGCCGGTGCGTCCCACCTGGGGCGTTTGGTGCCGTCCTCTACCGTGGAACGAGTGTGCGGCCCGCGAGGGAACACCCCGCACACCACGACAACCCAGGCGCGAGCGTCCCACCGCGAACAGAGCGGGCCTCACCGGGAACGGGGCGACCCACCGACCGGTGAAGCACACACCACCCGGGCCGGGAGAACCCCGGCCGGGGGCCGGGACCCACCCCCCGGGAGGCCGAGCAGGCCTCCCCGGGGCCCCACCGGCCCCACCGACACTGGAACGGGACGGCGCGACCGCGAACCGCGGGGCAGACCTGGCGTGGGCTTCCGCTATCGTGTCGGTTCGACACCCGGTGTCGGGTACGCGCCACCGGCCGCGACAGCCCGCGCTCCCCGCAGCAAGGACACTACTCCGCCGTGGACATGACGACTTCCGACCCGCTCGTAGGCGCCACCCTGGACCGACGCTACTTCGTGGAGTCCAGGATCGCCGGAGGCGGGATGGCGACCGTCTACGTCGCCCACGACCTGAGGTTGGACCGACGGCTGGCCCTGAAGGTGATGCACCCTTCACTGGCCCAGGACCCGACCTTCGTGCAGCGCTTCATCAACGAGGCGCACTCCGTCGCCAAGCTCTCCCACCCCAACGTCGTGCAGGTCTTCGACCAGGGTGAGGACCAGGGACACGTCTTCCTGGCCATGGAGTACGTGCCCGGGCGCACCCTGCGCGACCTGCTCAAGTCCCGGGGCAGGCTCGGCGCCCGCGACGCCCTGAACGCCATGGCCCCGGTGCTGGCCGCGCTCGGCGCCGCCCACCAGGCGGGCATGGTGCACCGCGACGTCAAGCCCGAGAACGTCCTCATCACCGAGGACGGCCGGGTCAAGGTGGCCGACTTCGGCCTGGCGCGCGCCGTGGAGCAGTCCAACCAGGGGCTGACCCGCACGGGCACCCTCATGGGCACCGCCGCCTACCTGGCCCCCGAGCAGATCGAGAAGGGCGTCGCCGACGCCCGCAGCGACGTGTACGCGGCGGGCATCATGCTCTACGAGCTGCTCACCGGCAGCCAGCCGCACACCGGCGAGACGCCCATCGCGATCGCCTACCAGCACGTCAACGAGGACGTCCCGCGCCCCTCGCACTTCCTGCCCGGCCTGCCCGCGGAGGTCGACGCGCTGGTCACCAAGGCCACCGAGCGCGACCCCCGGTACCGCCCCAGCAACGCCGGCCAGTACCTGGCCAAGGTCCTGGCGGTGCTCAACGGCCTGCCCGAGGCTCCCCCCGCCTCCGCCGCCGACCAGGCCCCGCTGGCGCCCGTCGCCCCGGCCGCGGCCGCCACGGCCTCGGTGACCGCGCCCCAGCTCATCGCCGGGGGCGCCGGTCCGGGCACCGAGAACGCGACCATGGTCGTGGACATGGCCTCCGCGGGCCTGGACGACGGCCGCTACGACGACTACGGCGGCGCCGGGGACGGGGACAAGGGCGGGGANCGGCGACAAGGACGGGTACGACGGCGACGACGGGTACGACGACTACCGGGACGGCCCCGACGACCGGCGCCGACGCAACCTGCTGATCGGGATCGGCGCGGCGGTCCTGGCGATCGTCCTGCTCGGCGCGGGCTGGTGGTTCCTCGTCGGCCAGTACGAGAACGTCCCCGACGTGGTGGGCCGCGACCCCGAGGCCGCGAGCCAGATGATCCGCGACGAGGGCCTGCGCTACGACCTGTCCTCCGAGGCCGTCTACAGCGACGCCGAGCCGGGCACGGTCGGCGAGACCGACCCCGAGGTGGGTGCCCGCCTGTCCCCCGACGACGTGGTCACCGTGTACCTGTCCAAGGGCCCGCAGACGGTGGAGATGCCCGACCTGGTCGAGATGGACGCCGCCAACGCCCTCAAGGAGCTGGAGGATCTCGGCTTCGACCCGGACAACATCGTCCAGGAGGACGTGAGCTCCACCGAGATCGAGCCCGGCGCGGTGGTCTCCACCGACCCCGAGGCGGGCGCGGAGGCCGACCGGGAGGAGCAGATCACGCTCACCGTCAGCCAGGGCGTCCCGGTGCCCGCGGTGGTCGGCGAGGACCTGGACACCGCCCGCCAGATGCTGGAGGGCGAGGGCCTGACCGTCGAGGTGGTCGAGGAGGAGAGCGCGGACGTCGAGGAGGGCAAGGTCATCCAGCAGAGCCCCGACAGCGGCTCCAGCATCGGTTCCGGCGGCACCGTCACCCTGACCGTCTCCACCGGTCCGCCCGGCGTGGACGTCCCCGACGTGGTCGGCATGCGGGTGGACGACGCGCGCGAGGCGCTGGAGGAGGCCGGTTTCAAGGTCAAGGTCGAGCGCGTCCTGGGCGGCCGCGAGGTGGCGCACCAGTCGCACACCGGCAGGGCGCCCGAGGACACGGAGATCACGATCACCGCGACTCCGGGCGGCATCGACCTGGGCGACTTCGGCGAGGGCGGCGGCGACAACGGCCGCGGCAACGACGATGACGACTGACCGGCCCGGGCACGGCGCCTGAGCTACGAGCGAGGGGGCGGGACCGGATCCGGTCCCGCCCCCTCGCCGTGTGCGCCGCCCCAGCCCCCGAACCGTGCCGTGGGCGCCGCCCGCCCGGGATAAGGTCGCCTGCATGGCGAGCGAGGCGGTCCGGGTACTGGTGGTGGACGACCACCCCATGTGGCGCGACGCGGTCGCGCGCGACCTCGGCGAGGCCGGGATCGAGGTCGTGGGCACCGCGGGCGACGGCGCCAAGGCGCTGCGCATCGCCCCGGCCGCGCGCCCCACCCTGGCCGTCGTCGACCTGCACCTGCCCGACATGAGCGGGGTCGAGCTGACCGCGGGCCTGGTGGCGCTGCCCCTGCCCCCGCGGGTGCTGGTGCTGTCGGCGAGCGGCGCCAGCGACGACGTCCTGGCCGCGGTGAAGGCCGGGGCGACCGGCTACCTGGTCAAGTCGGCGGGGCGGGAGGAACTGCTGGACGCGGTGCGCCGGGTGCACGCGGGCGAGGCCGTCTACACCCCGGGCCTGGCCGGGCTGGTGCTGGGCGAGTACCGCAGGCTCTCGTCGGCGGACCGCTCCGGCGAGCCGGAGGCGCCCGAGCTGACCCCCCGCGAGACCGAGGTGCTGCGCCTGGTCGCCAAGGGGCTGGCCTACAAGCAGATCGCGCAGCGGCTGGGCATCTCCCACCGCACCGTGCAGAACCACGTGCAGAACACCCTCACCAAGCTCCACCTGCACAACAGGGTGGAGCTGGTGCGGTACGCCATCGACCGGGGCCTGGACGACTGATCCGCGCCCGCCCGCCCGCACCCTCCCGCGCCGCGCCCGCGCGTCCGTTTCGCGCGGTCCGCGCCGTCTGCCCCGTACGCGCCGGGAGCGTTCACGGCCTATTCGCCTCCCCGGGTTGGCCCCGGATCACCGCTCCCACTATGGTCTAGACCATATGGCGCCATGCGTCGTAAAAGCACACAACGTCGAGGAGAATTCGTATGCGAGTCGGGGTGCTGACCGGCGGTGGCGACTGCCCTGGTCTGAACGCGGTCATCCGCGCAGTGGTCCGCAAGGGCATCAAGGACTACGGCTACGAGTTCGTCGGCTTCCGGGACGGTTGGCGCGGTCCGCTGGAGGGCGACACCATGCCGCTGGACGTGACCGCCGTGCGCGGCATCCTGCCCCGGGGCGGCACGATCCTGGGCTCCTCGCGCACCAACCTCATGAAGATCGAGGGCGGCGTCGAGCGGGTCAAGGACAACATGGCCGGGCTGGGCGTCGACGCCCTGGTCGCCATCGGCGGCGAGGACACCCTCGGCGTGGCCCGCCAGCTGCACGACCGCGGCGTCAACGTCGTCGGCGTGCCCAAGACCATCGACAACGACCTCAACGCGACCGACTACACCTTCGGTTTCGACACGGCCGTGAACATCGCGATGGAGGCGATCGACCGCCTGCACACCACCGCCGAGTCGCACCACCGCGCGCTGGTGGTGGAGGTCATGGGCCGCCACGCCGGATGGATCGCGCTGCACTCGGGCATGGCCGCGGGCGCCAACGTCATCCTCATCCCCGAGCGGCCCTTCGACATCGACGAGGTCGTCAAGCACGTCGAGAGCCGCTTCGAGACCCAGTACGCGCCGATCATCGTGGTCGCCGAGGGCGCGCACCCCAAGGAGGGCCAGATGGAACTGGCCACCGGGGAGATGGACTCCTTCGGCCACGTGCGCCTGGGCGGCATCGGTCAGCGGCTGGCCGACGAGATCGAGAAGCGCACCGGCAAGGAGGCCCGCTCGGTGGTCCTGGGCCACGTGCAGCGCGGCGGCACGCCCACCGCGTTCGACCGCGTGCTGGCCACCCGCCTGGGCGTGAACGCCATCGAGGCCGTGCACGACAAGGCGTTCGGCAAGATGGTCGGCCTCCAGGGCACGGACATCGTCCGCGTGAACCTGGCCGAGGCGACCGACACCCTCAAGACGGTGCCCTCCGCGCGCTACGAGGAGGCCGAGGTCTTCTTCGGCTAGGCACGGCTCCGGCCGGGCACGGCCGCGGACCACGCGGCCCGAGGACCCGGAGCCCGGGAACCGGATGCTCCCGGGGCTCCTCCGGAGGCCGGCCACCGGCCACGTGCGCCGGCCCCTCCGGAACGGTCCGCGCCCCCTTCCCAGCTCCCAGGGAGGGGGGCGCGCCGCGTTCGGGGGCCGGGCCGCCGTGTGCCCACCGCCTCCCGCCCGTCCCGTCCGAAAACGGACGGAGCGGTGGACGGGATGTTCGATACTGGAGGACGGCGATGGACGCTCCCGGCCCCGTCACCGCCACTCCCACCTCACACCGGGACACGAAGGTATCCACCGGAGGTAGCACCATGTCCGCGTCGCTTGAGTCCGCGCCGCTCCCCGCAGCTCTGGTCGGAGCCGACGCCGGGCTCGGCGAGCTCTGCGTGCTCATGAAGCTCGGCGAGATCGTCCTCAAGGGCTCCAACCGCAAGCTGTTCGAGCGGCGGCTGCACAACAACATCCGCTCCTCCGTGCGCGACCTGGGCGAGGTCCGCCTCTCCCAGCGCGGCGCGGGCGTGATCATCGTGCGCAAGCCCGGCGCCTCCGACCTGGAGGTCGCCGAGATCGCCGACCGCATGGCCAACGTCATGGGCGTGGTCTGGGTGCACCTGGTCCGCCGCGTGCCCAAGGACCTGGACGCCGTCACCGACATCGGCGTGCGCGTGATGGAGGGCCGCGAGGGCACCTTCGCCGTGCGCGCCCGGCGCCGCGACAAGCGCTTCGAGATGACCTCGTCGGAGCTGGCGGGGTACCTGGGCTCGAAGATCATCGAGGCGCACGGTTACAAGGTCAACCTCAAGCGCCCCGACAACACCCTGTTCGTCGAGGTGGACAAGGACGAGGCGTTCGTGTTCACTGACGGCGTGCCCGGACAGGGCGGCCTGCCCGCCGGGATGAGCGGCCGCGGCCTGGTGCTGATGTCGGGCGGGATCGACTCCCCCGTCGCCGCGCACCGGATGATCCGGCGCGGGCTCAAGGTCGACTTCCTGCACTTCTCCGGCATGCCGTTCACCGGCCCGGAGTCGATCTACAAGGCCTACAGCCTCGTCCGCCAGCTGGACCGCTACCAGGTGGGCTCGCGGCTGTTCGTCATCCCCTTCGGCAAGGCCCAGCAGCAGCTGAAGAGCTCGGGGATCGAGCGGCTCCAGATCGTCGCCCAGCGCCGCCTCATGCTCAAGACCGCCGAGGCCCTGGCCGACGACCTGGGCGCGGAGTGCCTGGTCACCGGTGACGCGCTGGGCCAGGTGTCCAGCCAGACCATGACCAACCTGACCGCCCTGGACGACGCGGTGGACCTGCCGATCCTGCGTCCGCTCATCGGCATGGACAAGACCGAGATCATGGACCAGGCCCGCAGGATCGGGACCCTGGCCATCTCGGAGCTGCCCGACGAGGACTGCTGCACCATGCTGACCCCGCGCCAGGTGGAGACCGCGGCCAAGATCCCGGACCTGCGCCAGATCGAGAAGCGCCTGGACGCCGAGGAGCTGGCCGAGCACCTGGTCACCACCGCGCAGGTGCACAAGCCCAGCTTCCTGGGCGACGCCGCGCCCAAGCGCGTGGCGCCCGCGTCCGCGTCGGTGGCCGCCACCGCCTAGCGGCACGACGACGGCGCCCCGGCCCCGCCCCGCGTGCGGGGAGCGGCCGGGGCGCCGTCGTGTTCAGCCCCCCGCTCTCACAGACCGGCCAGTTCGCGGCCGGGCGCCGGGGTGAGGGTGCGACCGGTCAGGGCGGCCAGGGTGCCCGCCAGGTCCCGCAGCTCGGCCAGGTCCTCGTCCAGGAGGGCCTGCGGGCCGTCGCACAGGGCGTTCTCCGGGTGGGGGTGCACGTCGACGATGACGCCGTCCGCGCCGACCGCCACGGCCGCGCGCGAGAGCGGCAGCACCAGCTCGCGCTTTCCGCCCGAGTGGGACGGGTCGACGATCACCGGCAGGTGGGACAGGTTCTGGGCGACCGGGACGGCGCTGATGTCCAGGGTGTTGCGGGTGGCCTTCTCGAAGGTGCGGATGCCGCGCTCGCACAGGACGATGTCGAGGTTGCCGCGCTGGGCGATGTACTCGGCGGCCATCAACCACTCCTCGATGGTGGCGCTCATGCCGCGCTTGAGCAGGACCGGCTTGCCCGCGTCGCCCGCGGCCTGGAGGAGGGCGAAGTTCTGCATGTTGCGGGTGCCGATCTGGAGCATGTCGGCGTAGGAGGCGACGAGCTCGACGTCGGCGGCGTCCACGACCTCGGTGACGATGGGAAGGCCGGTCTCCTCGCGCACCTCGGCGAGGATCCTCAGGCCCTCCTCGCCCAGGCCCTGGAAGGCGTAGGGGGAGGTGCGGGGCTTGTAGGCGCCGCCGCGCAGCAGGGACGCCCCCGCCGCCAGCGCCATCTCGGCCGCGGCCAGGGTCTGCTCGGGGGTCTCGACGGCGCACGGCCCGGCGATGACGGTGACGTTGTCGCCGCCGATCGGCACGCCGCGCACGCTGACGACGGTGCGGCTGTCGTGGTTCTCGCGGCTGACGAGCTTGTAGGGGGCGGAGATGCGCAGGACGTCGCTGACGCCCGGCTTGGCGGCCAGGCCCAGGTCCTGGAAGCGCTCGACGTCACCGACGAGGCCGATGATCGTGCGGCTCACGCCGCGCGTCACGTAGGCCTCGCCTCCGGCGGAGGAGACCAGCTCGACCAGATCTTCGATGTTCTCGGGGGTGGCGTCCGGCGCCATCACGATGACCATGTGCGTTGTCCCTAGCTGCTTGTCGGTTGGGTGAACGAGCCGACCGGCGCCCGGAACGCGAAAAGCCCCGGGCTCTACCGGCCCGGGGCTCAAGTCGTCTGTGTCAGCGCAGCGCTTTACAGGCGACCGGGGTGTCGGGCCGGTAGCCATAAAAGCGCCAGAAGTTCCGCTGCATGGCTGGAACTATAGCGCACGGTCGCCGCGTGTCCGCACAACCGGGGCGAGTGACCTGCCTCTCGTCGGCGCCTGGCAGGATGGCCGGACGCACGTTCTCCCCACGGGGAAGGCGTTCGCTCCGGCCCGGCCGGTCGGGCGCGCCGCGGGAGCCCAGAGACGAGCAGGGGGACGGAAGTGTCCGAGGGAACGGACGAGGACGATACGGGCGGGGCCCGGCCCCGGATGCCTCCCGGGCAGGCGGTGCGCCACGAGCACAAGCCGCTGCACTACGGGCCGGTGCCCGCCTTCCGCCCGCAGCGGTGGGACCTTCGGGTCATGGGGGCGACCGAGGACCTGGGGGCCTACCGCTGGACCTGGGAGGAGTTCGCGCGGCTGCCGCGCACGGACTCGGTGAGCGACTTCCACTGCGTGATGCGGTTCAGCGCCCCGGACGTGCCCTGGCGCGGGGTGCGCGCCGCCGACCTGGCCGCCGCGGCCCCGCCCGCGCCGGAGGCCACGCACGTGATGGCCTGGGGCGAGTACGGCTACGGCGCGAACCTGCGTATGGACGACTTCCTCGCGGAGGGGGTGCTGCTGGCGACCCACCGCGACGGCGGGCCGCTCGCCCCCGAGCACGGCGCGCCGGTGCGCCTGGTGGTGCCGCACCTGTACGGGTGGAAGAGCGTGAAGTGGCTGCGCGCGGTGGAGTACATGACCGCGGACCGCCGCGGTTTCTGGGAGGAGCGCGGCTACCACAACCGGGGCGACCCCTGGCGGGAGCAGCGGTTCTCCCACCAGGAGGAAGGGGAGGAGGCGGGCCGGGGCCCGCGGCGGGGAGCCGTGCGGGGCCT
>ANAW01000107.1:0-17327 GCA_000340945.1 Nocardiopsis synnemataformans DSM 44143
GCGGTTCTCCCACCAGGAGGAAGGGGAGGAGGCGGGCCGGGGCCCGCGGCGGTGAGCCGTGCGGGGCCTCAGCGGCGCGGGACGCGCATCTCCACCTCGGTGCCCTGGCCGGGGACCGACACGTACTCGACGGTGCCGCCCAGGTCGCGCACGCGGCCCAGCACGGACTGGGCCACGCCGATGCGCCCCTCGCAGCGGGCCCGCTCCAGACGGCCGGGCTCGATGCCGGGGCCCTCGTCGCGGACGGACACGGTCACCGCGTCCTCCTCGTCCTCCACCAGCACCCAGGCGCGCGTGCCCTCGGGGCAGTGCCGCTCCACGTTGTCCAGGGCGGCGAGGACGGCGGCGGCCAGCTCGTCGGCGGTGTGCGCGGGCAGGGTGACGGGTGTGGCGGGCGCGGACACCGACACGCGGGCCGACTCGGCACGGCGCAGCGGCCCGCGCAGGTCCACCGCGTCCTCGGTCCCGGGCGCGGCCGCACGGCCGGAGCCCCCGGCCCCCGCCGCGCCGTGTCCGGGGCCCCTGCGCCCCGAGGCCGCGCGCCCCGCAGGAGGCGGCGCCGTCCCACCGGCCCCGCTCACCCCGTCCGTCCTGTCCGCCCCAGCGGAGGCGTCCTCCGACAGCCCGATCGTGACCAGCGCGCGCAGGCGCGCCTCCTGCTCACCGGCCATCCGGCCCAGTTCGGCGGCCTCTCCCCCGACCTCGGCGCCGCGCCTGCTCACCAGGGTCAGCACCTGGAGCACCGAGTCGTGGATCGAGCGGGCCAGCTGCTCGCGCTCGCGGGTGCGCGCCTCCAGCGCGACCGCCTGCGCGAAACGCCGTTCGGCCCGCTCCGACATCCAGGACATGTACCCGACCGCCAGTCCGGCCAGGAGCAGCAGGACCACGCCGCGGGCGGTCGCGGCGGTGACGGCCGCGTCCATGACCGTGCGCAGGGTGAGGTCGGCGACGCCGTAGAGCACGGCGACGGTCGCGGCGGCGCGCCCGCCCCAGATGACGCTGGCCGCCAGGGCGGTGCCCGCGAACCAGTAGCCGCTCAGCGGCGGGGCCTGGGTGAGGTAGAACGGCGTGGCCGCCAGCGCGGTGGCGAACAGGCACGCGAAGGCCACCGCGAGGTCGGCGGTGAGCAGGCGCCAGTCGCGCAGGTGCGGGCGGGCGTAGGCGCGGGTGGTGAACGCCGTCCACACGACCATGACTGCCAGCACCGTCCAGGCCAGCCAGGGCCGAGTCAGGTGCTCGTGGTGCTGGACGAGGAGGAACAGGGCGTAGACCAGGGACGCTGCGCGGAAGACGGCGAAGGCGCGCCAGAGGGGGAAGTCGAAGCCCAGGGGTCAGACCACCGCCCCGTTGTCGGGCCCGCCGTCTCCGGGCGGACGGGAGTCGGTCATGCGCAGGATGAGCACGACGAAGCTGACCAGGAAGGCCAGCACCGCGACGAACATCAGCCAGTTGGGCAGGGCGACGCCGACGAAGGCGGCCCCGAACACCAGCACCGGCGCGCCCAGCAGGCACAGCCAGGCGGCGATGCCCACCCGGTCCCCCTGGAGCAGGGGCGGCGGCGGTGGCGGCTCGTAGTGGCCCTCCAGGTCGGCCTCGGCCCGGCGGCGGGCCTCGTCCCCCGCCGTGTCGCGGTCCTCCCCGTCCCCGGCGCCGACGGCCCCTCCGGCCAGGAGGTCTCCGCCGGAGGAGGCGTCCCCTCCCGAGGCGCTGAGGTTCTCGGCGTCGGGCCAGGCGGCGCGGCGGCGCTGCCCCCGTGCGTCGGCGTCGTCGTAGAAGCGGGCGACCAGGTCGTTCCAGACCTCGTCCTCGTCCGCGGGCCGGGCGGGACCGGCGTCGGGGTCGACGTTGGCGGGCGGGCCGTCCAGCAGGTCGCCGCCGACCGGCGCGTCGGGGGCCTCGTGCGCGGCGGCGGCCTCCCCGCCCTCCTCGGCGTCGGCGTCGGAGCGGGACTCGCCGCGCGGCGCCAGCAGGTCGGGGGCCGTCCCGGGCTCTCCGTCCAGGTCGGGCAGCTCGGCGCCCAGGACCCTCTCGGCGGCGGTCCGCTCCTCGGCGTCCACGTACAGGTGGTCGGTGGGCGGGTCGTCGGCCTGACTGCCCGCGGGCTCCAGGACGTCCTCGTCCAGGGGCACGGCGTAGGCGGCGATGCCGCTGCGGCGGAGCGCCTCCAGCATGAGGTCGGCGTGCGAGGACGCGAGCAGGATCAGCGGAACGTAGGCGTCGGCGAGCAGGCCGTTTCCCCGACGTTGCGTCATCGGTCGGCTCCTTCCCCGCTTCTACTGTGCTCTCGCACGAAGGCGAGGCTCCCGTCGAAGACGACGGCGGCGTCATGGTCGAGGGTCGCCACGTGGTAGCTGTCGTGGAGCAGGTGGATCGTCAGCCTGGTGTTGACCGCTCTCCTAGCGAGGATACGCAGACTGCGCGGTCCGACGACGTGGTCCTGGGTGCTCCGGTAGGCCAGGATCGGCGCTCGCAAACCGGACATGCCCTCCTGAACCTCGCGCCACAGCTTCGGGAGTGTCGCCGCGGCCGCGGTGGGGACGCGGTCGTACCCGCCCTCGGTGGTGTCGTCCTTGGAGACGTCGCAGCCCAGACCGGGCGTGGAGGGCATGACCCGCGAGACCAGGCGGCGGACCGGGGCGATGACGGGCAGGCGCCGGTCCTCCACCGCCAGGGAGGGGTTGACGAGCACGACCCCGCGCACGAGGTCGGGGTTCCTCTGGGCCAGGCGCAGGCTGAGGGCGCCGCCCATGGACAGTCCCATGACGAACACCTCCTCGCAGCGCGAGGCCAGGTCCAGCAGGGTTCGTTCGACCTCGGCGAGCCAGTCGTCGCTGGTGGTGAGGTTCATGTCGTGCCAGACCGTGCCGTGGCCGGGGAGCAGGGGCGCCTCGACGCTGAGCCCTGCGGCGGCCAGGTGCTCGCCCCAGGGGCGCATCGAGTACGGGGAGCCGGTGAAACCGTGGCAGAGCAGGACACCCGTGCCCGACCCGCGGTGACTGAACGGCTCAGCGCCCGGGATCAGGGGAGGGGCGTCGGTCGGTCTCACGGAGCGGCTCCAGGAATCGTGCGGTGCGCGGGAAACGGGGGTCTGCGGCGACCGGAGCGGAGGCACGAGAGACCCTGGCTCCTGCCGTGAGGCTAGCCGTTCGGCGGTCCGTTCGCCATGAGTGCACACTAACGTCCCCGTCCTCTGGGACCGGAGGCAGGCACCCGCCACGCGGGCCGACTGAGTATCCTCTTCTGCGTCGGGCCGACGGCCCGTTCGGGGGCGCTTTGGCACTCGCGCTCACACGGTGGGAGGATGGCGCACGTCAGGCGGCGACTCCTTCCCCCAACTCTCCGGGCGCGAGCCCTCCTGGCAATGTCGGCAGAGCGGGACGGTGAATCGTGGCAGACCCTGCCCAGTGCTCCCCGCGTGTGCAGGGGTGATCTGAGCGATGTTCTACTGGGTGGTCAAGGCGATCCTGGGGCCGGTTCTGGCCGTGCTGTGGCAACCGCGGGCCGAGGGTGTGGAGAACGTGCCGCGCCGCGGCCCGGCGATCATGGTGAGCAACCACCTGTCCTTCTCCGACCACTTCTTCGGTCCGCTGCCGCTGCCGCGCAGGATCACCTTCCTGGCCAAGGCCGAGTACTTCACCGGCACGGGGGTGAAGGGTCTGCTGAGCCGGGCCTTCTTCACCGGCGTGGGGCAGATCCCCATCGACCGCTCGGGGGGCAAGGCCAGCGAGGCGGCGCTGCGCACGGGCCTGAGGGTGCTCAAGCGCGGCGAACTCCTGGGCATCTACCCCGAGGGCACCCGCTCCCCCGACGGCAAGCTCTACCGCGGCCGGACGGGTGTGGCGCGGCTGGCGCTGGAGGCCAAGGCCCCGGTGGTGCCGATGGCGATGATCAACCTGGAGAAGATCATGCCCCCCGGCCGCACCGTGCCCAAGCTGGGCGTGCGCCCCAAGGTCAAGTTCGGCAAGCCGCTGGACTTCTCCCGCTACCACGGCATGGAGAAGGACCCGCGCGTGCTGCGGGCCATCACCGACGAGATCATGTACGCGCTGATGGAGCTGTCCGGCCAGGAGTACGTGGACCGCTACGCGCAGTCGGTCAAGTCCGAGCTGGAGGCGGAGGCCAAGGAGGCCAAGCGCGAGCAGCACGCCAGCGACAAGGACCGCAGGCGCAGCGAGCGCGAGAAGCGCAAGGGGGACCGCCGGACCCGGCGCGAGGAGAAGCGGGCCGCGCGCAAGGACAAGGACGGGGACGCGGACGCCGCCCGGGAGTAGCCCGCGCGGCGGCCCGGAACGCCGGACGGCCCCGGCGACCTCCACGGTGGGGGTCGCCGGGGCCGTCCGCTCTCCGGTGGCCGGGTCAGTGCCGGGCGAGGTCTCCCGCGCCGACGATGCCCGCCTCGCCGCCGAGCTCGGCCAGGCGCACCTCGGCCATGCGGCGCCCGGGGCGGCCCGGGACGTTGCGCGCGAAGGAGGCGCGGACCGGGTCCAGCAGGATGGACCCGGCGTCGGAGACGCCGCCGCCCAGGACGAAGCACTCCGGGTCGAGGATCGCGGCGAGGTCGGCCAGGCCGTGTCCGGCCCACTCCCCGACCTTGGCGAAGCACTCCAGGGCGGCCCTGTCCCCCTCCAGCGCCGCCTGGGTGATGACGTGGCCCTCGACCTGGTCGATGACGCCGTCGGCGAGCTTGAGCATGCGCTCGGCGGCCACGGGGTCGGTCAGCGCCAGGTCCTGGGCCTCGGCGACCAGGGCGCGGCCGCTGGCGTACTGCTCCCAGCAGCCGTGGTTGCCGCAGGCGCAGCGGCGCCCGTGCGGGACCATCCGGTAGTGCCCGACCTCCGCGGCCACGCCGTAGCGTCCGCGGTGCAGGGCGCCGCCGATGACCAGGCCGCCGCCGATCCCGGTGCCCAGGGTGATGCACACGATGTGGTCGCTGCCGCGCCCGGCGCCGAACCTGGCCTCGGCCCAGGCGGCGGCGTTGGCGTCGTTCTCGATGACCACGGGCAGCCCGACGCGCTCCTGGACGTGGTCGCGGAGGGGCTCGTCGCGCAGGCCGAGGTTGACGGCGACCTGGACGGTGGCGCGGTCCTCGTCCACGAACCCCGCCACACCCACCCCGACGGCCTGGACGGCGTCGGCGTCCCGTCGGCCGCGCAGCTCCCCGACGGCCCTGGCCACGACGTCGGCCAGGGCCTGCGGGTCGTTGGAGGGGGTGGGGTACTTGACCTTGTCGAGGATCTGCCCTTCGGGGTCGACGACCCCGGCGGCGACCTTGGTCCCGCCGATGTCTACGCCGATGGTCAGCATGGGGGCAGCTCCTTCGTACTTACGCCCGAACTCTGACATAAGTCTCAAGGTTCATGGCAAAGTGTTTTCAGATGATGTGTGCCATCTGATTAAACCAGGCATGAGGCGACCCCCGACACCCCCGGAGTCGAACCGTGATCTCCTCCCGTTCACCCCGCGGTGACCTGGCGTTCCTCACCTTCAGTACTGTCATCATCACCCTCCGGGCGACGCCCGGCGGCGTCGTCGGCGCGGGTCTGCTCCAGGGAGCGCTCGACCACGTCCCAGGTGCGGCCCAGGGCGCCGACCGCGGCCAGTCCGGCGCGGCCGAGGTGTCCGACGACCTCCGGGCCGGACGTGCGCACGATGTCGAGGAGTTCCTCCAGCGGGGGGCGCCGGTCGCCCGTCTCCAGGCGGATGGCCTCCTCCCACACGTCGCCCTTGCTCGGGGGCGGTGAGGTCACGGCGCTCACCCCGCGCTTGACCCCGGCCGTCAGCAGCCTGCGCTGAAGGGTGGTCACCAGCTTCAGCGCGTCGTCGATGAGGTCGGGGTCCTCGCCCCTGCCCGCACCCGGACCGCCGTTGCGACCGGTGTTCTCCGTCATGTCAGCTTCCTCCTTCGCGCCGCGTTCTGCTTCACGGTAACCGGCCACCCAGGCGCCGGGGAGGTTTCTCAGGGCAGGTTCAGGGACGAACCAGGGATGCGGGCCCGGCTACGCGGCGTGAGGCCGAAAGAAACCGCAATAACCCTTAAATCCCACAAAGCGCACATACGTCACATAGTTCTCACGACGTGCGTAAACGCTACGTCGGGCGTATAGTCTCGCGTGCGTACGGGGGGTGACCCGAATTCTCGCCTCCACGGCCCGGACACGACCCAGGGTCACCGTTGGGTACCGAACGACAACGTGTTCTACTCATGAGTAGGGTGGTGTTGTTACGGTCATCACGTCCCGTACTACCCGAACCCGTACACGTCCAGGAGCACCACGTGCGCGAATACAGCTCTCCCGCGAAGGCTGAGATCTCCGGCGACGCGCGACTGACCGACACGCTCTACGCGCGCGCGGCCAGCGAGCCCAACGCCGTCACCGCCCGTCGCCAGGAGTCCGGCCAGTGGCACGACGTCACCGTGGCGGAGCTGCACGCCGACATCGCCGCGTACGCCAAGGCCCTGATCGACGCGGGCATCGAGCACGGCGACCGCGTCGCCCTGATGTCGCGCACCCGCTACGAGTGGACGGTCGTCGACTACGCCATCTGGTCCGTCGGCGGCGTGACCGTCCCGATCTACGAGACCTCCTCCGCCGAGCAGATCGAGTGGATCCTCGCCGACTCCGGCGCCAAGGCGGCGTTCGTGGAGAACGACGCCCACGCCGAGCGCGTCGAGTCGATCCGCGCCCGGACCCCCGAGCTCGGCCCCGTGTGGCGCTTCGACGACCCCGAGTACGCCGAGCTGCGCTCCGCGGGCTCCGAGGTGGACGACGAGACCCTGGGGAAGCGCCGCACCGCGGTCAAGGCCGACGACATCGCCACCCTCATCTACACCTCGGGCACCACCGGCCGCCCCAAGGGCTGCGAGCTCACCCACCGCAACTTCCTCTTCATCTCCCGCAACGCGCTGGAGGGCCCGGCCCGCCAGGTCCTGCGCAGCAGGGAGAACCCCTCCACGCTGCTGTTCCTGCCGCTGGCCCACGTCTTCGCCCGCTTCGTCCAGGTCATGGTCATCGAGGCCAAGGCCACCCTCGGCCACTTCCCCTCCACCGGCCCCGAGCTGATCGAGCAGTTCTCGGCGTTCCGGCCCACCTTCCTGCTCGCGGTCCCCCGCGTGTTCGAGAAGGTCTACACCAAGGCCGAGCAGAAGGCGGCGGCCGAGGGCAAGGGCAAGATCTTCAACGCCGCCGCCGAGACCGCCGTGGCCTACAGCAAGGCCCTGGCCACCGGCCGGATCCCCCTGGGCCTCAAGCTCAGGCACGCGCTGTTCAGCAAGCTGGTCTACGGCAAGCTCCTGGCCGCCCTGGGCGGCAACGCCGAGTACGCCGTCTCCGGCGGCTCCGCGCTGGGCGCGCGCCTGGGCCACTTCTTCCGCGGCATCGGCTTCACCATCATCGAGGGCTACGGCCTCACCGAGACCACCGCCCCCACCTCGGTGAACAGCCCCGAGTTCAACAAGATCGGCACCGTGGGCCAGCCCCTGCCCGGCACCACCATCAAGATCGCCGAGGACGGCGAGATCCTGCTCAAGGGCGACCACATCATGGTCGGCTACTGGAAGAACGAGAAGGCCACCAAGGAGGCCTTCACCGAGGACGGCTTCTACCGCACCGGCGACCTCGGCGCGCTGGACGACGACGGCTTCCTGAGCGTCACCGGCCGCAAGAAGGAGATCATCGTGACCGCGGGCGGCAAGAACGTCGCCCCGGCCGTCCTGGAGGACCGCATCCGCGCCCATGCCCTGGTCAGCCAGTGCATGGTGGTCGGCGACAACCGCAAGTTCATCGCCGCGCTGATCACGATCGACCCCGAGTCGTTCGTCCAGTGGCGCGAGGCCAACGGCAAGAGCGGCGAGATCGCCGACCTGACCGGGGACGCCGACCTGAACGCCGCCATCCAGGAGGCAGTGGACAACGCCAACAACGCGGTGTCCAAGGCCGAGGGGATCAAGAAGTTCAAGATCCTGCCCAGCGACTTCACCGAGGAGAGCGGCCAGATGACCGCCTCCCTGAAGGTCAAGCGCCACGTGGTCAGCAAGCAGTGGAGCAGGGAGATCGACGACATCTACGCCGGCTGATCACCGAGCCCGCAGGAGCCGGTCCCCCACGGGGTGACCGGCTCCCGTCGTTTCCGGGACCCGCCCGTGGAACCCGCGCGTTCCACGCCCGCCCCCCGGGGGTGCGTGGAGCCTCCCGCACGTCGCCCGCCAGGCACCCGCAGAGCGCGCGGGTTCCCCGCCAGCCCCTGGGGGGTGGTCGTGGTGGGCACTGGCAACAAGGACCAGTACTGGGGGCGGGGACCGACTGAGGGCAAGTTCGCCTAGCGAACTTGGCGAAGGAGACCCCTGCACACCGGTCACTCCAGGTGCCTGGGGGGCGTCACGAAGGCGCTCGGAAGAACACCAGGGGGAACGCCCACCGGGAGTGACCCCTCAGCCATCCGGGAACGGGGGGTCAACACGGTCCAGATCAACAGCGACCACGAAGCCCCGCACGTGACCGCGCGTCGTAGGGGGTCCGCACGTTGTAGAGCATCCCTGCGTCAGCAACCACGCACCCGTAGAGCCCGGGCTGACGGGATGGTCTCGGGGGGTTGGCGTAGGACGGTCAGCACACCCCAGCCACGCACCTGTAGAGCGTGGGCTGATGCTGGAGACAGCGGGGTTGGCATAGAGCGTCCCTGCGCGCGCAACCACCCACCCGTAGAACCCGGACTGACGGAGGACCCAACGGGGTTGACGTAGAGGGTGCTGGTGTCGGCAACCACGCACCCGTAGAGCCCTGGCCGGCGGGATGGTCTCGGGGGCGGCGCGGAACCCCCAGCAGACCCCGGCCACAACACGACGGACCCGGTCGCACCGCGACCGGGTCCGTCGATGAGCTGGAGGAAGACCCTAGTGGTGGGCCGCCTCCTTCTCCCCCTCCGAGGAGGAGTGGTGCGGGTGGTGGCCGTTGTGCGCCTCCACCCCTTCCAGGGACACGTCGTCCTTGGTGTACCAACGCGCCAGGGCCTTGCGGAGCCTGCCGCTGCCCTTGCGGGCCTCGGGGTTCTCCACGCCCTTGTCGTCGACGTCGGCGTCGTCGGCCAGCGCCGTCGAGGTGATGACCGGCTTGCTCTCCAGGACGTGGACCGTCTCCGGGGAGCTGTGCTTGTGCACCTCCACGAACTCACCGCTGGGCAGCTGCTGGATCGTGCCGCTCTCGTAGCCGTGCTCCAGGATCTCCCGGTCACGGCGCTGAAGACCCAGGCAGACCCGCTTGGCGATGAAGAAGGCCGCGATCGGACCGACGATGACCAGCACACGGAAGATGTACGTGGTCAGGTACAGGTTGATCGAGAAGGTCTCCGACAGGATGTCGTTGGACCCGGCCAGCCAGAGCAGACCGTAGAAGGTGATGCCCATGGCGCCCACGCCGGTGCGCACCGGCGCGTTGCGGGGACGGTCGGCGACGTTGCGCGCGCGCTTGTCGCCGGTGATCCACTGCTCGATGAACGGCCAGGCGGCCAGGCCGCCGAAGACCAGACCCGGGATGATCAGGCCCGGCACCAGCACGGCCGTCGGGATCGCGTAACCGAAGGGCGCGATGTCGAACCAGTTCGGGAAGATGCGCAGCGACCCCTCCATGAAGCCCATGTACCAGTCGGGCTGGAGCCCGGAGGTGATGGACGTCGGGGTGAAGGGCCCGAACAGGTGGATCGGGTTGATCTGGACGAACGCGCTCAGCAGGGCGATCACGGCGAACGTGAAGAAGAAGAACCCGCCGGCCTTGACCGCGAAGGCCGGGAACATGGGTGTTCCGACCACGGTCTTGTCCGTGCGCCCGGTACCGGGGTACTGGGTGTGCTTCTGGTGCCACAGGATCATGAAGTGCGCCACGATCAGGCCCAGCAGCAGAGCCGGGATCGCCAGCACGTGCAGCATGTACAGCCGCGTGATGATGTCCTCGCCGGGGAACTCCCCGCCGAAGAGGAACATCGACACGTACGGGCCGACGAGCGGCAGCGCCATCATCACGCCCTGGAGGATGCGCACGCCCATGCCCGAGGGCAGGTCGTCGGGCAGCGAGTAGCCGAAGAGGCCCTCGAGCATCGCCAGGGTGAAGATCGCGACGCCGATCAGCCAGTTGATCTCGCGCGGCTTGCGGAACGCACCGGTGAAGAACACCCGGAGCATGTGCACGACGAGCGAGGCCACGAAGATCAGCGCGGCCCAGTGGTGGATCTGGCGGACCAGGAGCCCGCCGCGCACCTCGAAGGTGATGTGCAGCGTGGAGGCGTAGGCCTCCGACATGGGAACGCCCTGGAGGCGCTCGTAGGAGCCGTCGTAGATGACCTCCACCATGCTCGGCTTGAACCAGAGCGTGAGGAAGACACCCGTGAGCAGCAGGATGATGAACGAGTACAGCGCGATCTCGCCCAGCATGAACGACCAGTGGTTCGGGAAGACCTTGCGCAGGTTCTTCTCGCCGGTCTTGGCCAGGTGGAAGCGGTCGTCGATGAAGTTTCCGACGCCGCGAAGCGCCTTGGGTGCTTGCGTGGTCTTACTCATCGCCTAGTCCTTCGCGTAGTCCCAGAACGTCGGACCGGGCGGCGCGGTGAAGTCGCCGGTCGCGATGAGGTAACCCTCGTCATCCACACCGATCGGCAGCTGCGGCAGCGGCCGGTGCGCCGGACCGAAGACGACCTCGGCCGCGTTGGCCGCGTCGAACGTCGACTGGTGGCACGGGCACAGGATGCGGTGCGTCGTGCGTTCGTACAGGGCGGCGGGGCAGCCCACGTGGGTGCAGATCTTGGAGTAGGCGATGACGCCGTTGTGCGTCCAGTTCAGACGCGTCTGGCCGTCGGTGCCCTCGATCTCCTCGGTCATCCGCTCCTGCCAGTCCTCCTCCGGGATCTTGATCAGGAGGATGACGGACTTGGCCTGGTCGTTGAGGCTGATCCCGTGCGGGTGGTGCTCGTCGTCGATCGCGGGCAGCGCCGAGACCATCCCGTTGGGGTCGTTCTCGAAGTCCTCCGCGCGGATGGCGCGGTGGGTGCCCTCGACGTACATCCGGCGGCCGTTCTGCCACGGAGTGGTCTTGAGCTTGTCGCCGGGCAGCGGGCCGGTGTCGCGCAGCAGCACGATCGGCGCCAGGCCCAGCGGCAGCATCGCCAGGATGAGCGTGCGGCGCATCAGCGGACGCTTGGTGAAGCCGCTCTCGTCGGCGCCCCGCATGAAGAAGGCGCTGAAGGAGCCCTTCTCCTTCTCGTCCGAGGGCAGCTCGTCATAGGGCGAGGCCACCTCGTAGTGCGGCATCACCTGACGCGCCCAGACCGTCATACCCGCACCGATGCCGAACATCGCCAGCGTCAGCGTGCCGCCCAGCAGCATGTTCGAGTACTGGGCGATCTGCGGGTCCGCGATCTGGCTGGGCCCGAACAGGAAGTAGGCGACCAGGAAGCCGATCCCGCCCAGGAAGGCGATCACGAACCACACCGAGGCCACCTTCTCGCCCCGGCGCTGCATCTCCTCCGGCCGCACGTGCGTCTCAGAGGCCTTGTACGGGCCCTCGTGGCCCGTCTCCGGGGCCGTGGAGGCGCCGGAGACCACGGGGCCCCCGGCCTTGGGGGTGCCGACCACGCGCTCGGGCGTGGGGTCCCCCCCGTTGTTGTCGTTGGTGTTGTTCTCAGTCATGGGCTCGCTGCTTCGCGGTGATCCAGATCGCGCAGGCAATGATCAGGGCAAGGCCGACGACCCAGCCGATCAAGCCCTCGGCGACCTGGCCGACACGGTCGAGGTCGAAGATGCCCCCGGCGTTGGGTTCCGCCTGGAGGGTCTTGATGTAGGAGATGAGCTCCTGCTTCTCCTCCGGCTCGATGACGGTGTCGCTGAACATCGGCATGGCACCGGGGCCGCTGACCATGGCCTCGTAGATCTGACGCGGGGACGCGTCGTGGATCTCGGGAGCCCAGCGGCCGTCGGTGAGCGCGCCGCCGCCGCCGGACCAACCGTGGCAGTGCGCACAGTTGGTCAGGTAGAGGCGCATGCCCATGTCGGTGTCGTCGGCGCCCTCGATGTAGGCGTCGTACTCGGCCTCGTACTCCTCGAGCGCGGCCTCGTAGGCGGCCTCGTCCTCGAACTGGTCGCGCTCGGGCGCCTCGTCGGGGACGTCGTAGGGGATGTCGGGCCCGCCGGTCCTGATCTCCGCGTTGTAGTACGCGATCAGGTCCTGGAGGTCCTCCTCCGACATCGCCATGGGCTTGCGCGGCATCTGCGCGTCGGGGTTCATCGACGGCATGCGCCCGGTGCTGACCTGGAAGTCGATGGCCGCGGCGCCGGCGTCACGGATGTCCGGACCCCGGGTGTACTCCCCGTCCTCGCCGTACGTGCCGCTGCCGTCGTAGTTGTGGCAGGTCGCGCACGTCTGGTTGAAGATGTCCTCGCCGTTGGCCACGTCGACGTCGTCCGGCGACGGAGGAGCGTCAGCGGCGAGGGTCTGCGCCTGGGCCTGGTCGGCGGTGGGCGCCAGGGCGGCGTACCCCACCCCGAACAGGGCTAGCGCGAGGATGACGACGACATACCCCGCAAGGGGATGCCGCCGCCGCGCGGTAATCCATTTCACGGTTTCCCCGTTTCGGGTTACTGGATGAAGTAGATGGTGCAGAACAAAGCGATCCAGACCACGTCGACGAAGTGCCAGTAGTAGGACACGACGATCGCGCTGGTCGCCTGCTGGTGGGTGAAGCGCTTCGCGGCGTACGTGCGTCCCAGCATGATGAGGAACGCGATCAGCCCACCGATGACGTGGAGTCCGTGGAAGCCCGTGGTCAGGTAGAACATCGACCCGTAGGCGCTCGACTGGAGAGTCAGGCCCTCGTGGACGATGAGCTCGTAGTACTCATAGGCCTGTCCAAGGACGAAGACCAGGCCCATGAAGAACGTGATGAAGAACCACATGCGCAGCTTCTTGACGTCGCCGCGCTCGGCGGCCCAGACGCCTGCCTGCGCGGTGAAGCTGGAAGCCACCAGGATCACGGTGATACCCAACGCCCACATAACGTTCAGGTGGGCACCGGGCCACTGCCCCAGGTCGGGGTTTCCGTTGGTCACCGATCGGATGGTGAAGTACATCGCGAACAGCGCAGCGAAGAACATGAGCTCGTTGGCCAACCAAACGATGGTGCCAACGCTCACCAGGTCAGGACGCTTTGCCGCACCATGTGCTGGTGTCGGTGCTGATTTTGGGTTCGCGGTTGCTGTCGCCACGGGAGCATTATTACGGCATCTCGCGGAGGGCCGTACCCGACCCCCCGTAACGCGGCGGATCAGCACCGACCCGAGGTGCTCTCGACGCCGCTGACGTCCTGTTCGCCGTGACTGGGACGTTACTGTAGCGGTCCGGCGGCCCCGCCGGGCCCCGTGGCGCACCGGGGAGGACCGAAAATCGCGATCCGGGGCGGCTGAGGCCTTCCGTACCCCCGCGAATGACGCCTCAACCTCCGCCGGTCAACGCCCAGGCATCGAAATCATCACCGTTGCATAACGCCGGGCCGGGGGCGGGTGAACGGGCGGCCCCGGAGTGCTGGCATCCTTGGTGTCGAAGGTCTCAGTGCCGGACACGGCCTCCGGGCCGCTTCTGTGCAGCGGGACCGCGAGGCAATACAGTCAGAGGGCATACAGCCAACGAACGCCTCGGCCGCACCCCCCACGGCGGCGGCCGCGGACAGACGCGATGGGACGGTTGCGCGATGGTGGTCAGCGGTACGGACACGGGTGCCAGGATGCGCGTGCTGGTCTACAGCGACAACGCCGACACCCGCGAGCAGGTGAGGCTGGCGGTCGGCCGCCGCCCGGCCCTCGACGTCCCCCGCGTGGAGTTCGTCGAGTGCGCGACCGCGCCCATGGTCCTGCGCAGGCTGGAGGACACCGACCCCGCCGCGCGCATCGACGTGGCGATCTTCGACGGCGAGACCGCCCCCGTCGGCGGGATGGGCCTGTGCCGCCAGGTCAAGGACGAGATCTACCGCTGCCCGCCGGTCCTGCTGCTGGTGGGACGGCGCGACGACGGCTGGCTGGCCACCTGGTCCCAGGCCGAGCAGGTCGTCAGCCACCCGATCGACCCCGTCGCGCTCGCCGAGGCCCTGGCCGAGCTCATGCGCCAGCGGGTCGCGGCGGCCCTGAGCGGGTGACACGCGTGCGACACGGTCTCGGAACGGGCCACCACGGCGACGTGGAGCCGCGCCGCCGCCGCGCGGTGGGCGCGGCCCTGCACCACGGCGCCGACATCGGGCGATGGCGCACGCACGCCACGCCCCTCCTTCCCAGCGCCTGAGGGCGGTCCGCCCATGCGCCGCGCCCCGGCCCCTCCGTGCCCGTTCCTTCACCGTGGAGCAACCCAGATGAACGTCCCCGCCGCGAACCCGCCCGCCGACTCCGGAGCCGCGGGCTCCGACGAGCGGTCCGCCGTCACCGAGCGGACCTGGTCCAGCCTCATCACCGCCCTGCTGGGCGGACGGACCCTGAGCGCCGACGACACCGCGTGGGCGATGAACGAGATCATGTCCGAGGCCGCGACCGACGCCCAGATCGCCGGGTTCGCCATCGCGCTGCGCGCCAAGGGCGAGAGCGTGTCGGAGGTGACCGGGCTGGCCCGGGGCATGCTCGACAACGCCGTGCGCATCCACGTCCCCGGCCCGACCCTGGACATCGTCGGCACCGGCGGCGACCGCGCGCACACCGTGAACGTGTCGACGATGGCGGCGATCGTGGCCTCGGCCGCGGGCGCCCGCGTGGTCAAGCACGGCAACCGGGCGGCGTCCTCCTCCTGCGGCACCGCCGACGTGCTGGAGCGCCTGGGCGTGGTCCTGGACCTGCCGCCGGAGCTGACCGTGCGGGTGGCCGAGGAGGCGGGCATCGCCTTCTGCTTCGCCCCGGTCTTCCACCCCTCGTTCCGCTTCACCGCCAAACCCCGCCGCGAGCTGGCGGTGCCCACGGTGTTCAACTTCCTGGGCCCGCTGACCAACCCGGCCCAGCCCACCACCTCGGCCATCGGGGTGTTCGACGAGCGCATGTGCGAGGTGATCGCCGGGGTGTTCGCCCGCCGCGGCTCCTCGGCGCTGGTGTTCCGGGGCGACGACGGGCTGGACGAGCTGACCACCACGACCACCTCCACGGTGTGGGTGGTGCGCGACGGCGGGGCCCGGCGCGAGACGCTCGACCCGGCCGACCTGGGCATCGCCCGCTCCCGGCCCGAGGACCTGCGCGGCGGCGACGTCGGGTTCAACGCCCAGGCCGTGCGCGACCTGCTGGCGGGCCGCACCGGTCCGGTGCGCGACGCCGTGCTGCTCAACGCGGGAGCCGCCCTGGCCGCCGTGGACGGCGTGGAGGGCTCCCTGCTGGAGGCGGTGCGCACCGGCTACGAGCGGGCCGCGGCGGCGGTGGACAGCGGCGCCGCCGAGCGCGCGCTGGAGCGCTGGGTGGAGACCAGCCAGCAGTACGCCAAGGCACTCTGAGCACCGACCACACCGCGCCGGGGGCGCGGCGCCGGTACTCCGGTGCCGCGCCCCCGGCGTTCGGCTCGGGCGTGCAGCGTGCCGGGCGGGCGGTTCAAGCCCGGAAACGGGCGACGAAGCGTCGCTGCCAGGGCGTTTCCACGGCGCGCTTGGAGTACTCGCGGCGCACGTAGGCGACCGCCTCGTCCGCGGGCACCCCGTCCACCACGGCCAGGCACGCCAGCGCCGTACCGGTGCGTCCCCGCCCGCCCCAGCAGGCCACCTCCACACGCTCGGCCGCGCACCGCTCCCACACCTCGCGCAGGTCCCGGCCCGCGGATTCGGGATCGGAGGGGAGCCAGAAGTCGCGCCAGTGCAGCCACCGGCTCTGCCAGGCGACGGGCTCGGGCTCGCGGCCCAGCAGATAGAGCCCGAAATCGGGCACGGGCCCCGGCGGCAGGGGCCGCCCCAGACCGCGGCCGCGCACCAGCCGCCCCGAGGGCAGGCGCAGGATTCCGTCGCTCCGGGCGTCCCAGGGACCGGGCTCCTCCACGGTCACCAGCCCAGCGCGAAGGCCGACTCCAGGTCGTGCCTGGAGTAGGCCTGGAAGGAGATGTGCGTGTCGGAGGAGAGCACGCCGGGCACCTTGTTCACCCGTCCGGGGATCACCTCGGCCAGGTCCTCGTGCTTGCGGACCCGCACCATGGCGATGAGGTCGACGCCGCCGGTGACCGAGTAGACCTCGCTCACCCCGTCGATCTCCGCGATCGCCCCGGCGACCTCGGGGATGCGGTGGACGTCGGCCTTGATCATGACGATCGCGGTGATCACTGTGCCTCCAGGACGTTCCTCGGAAATATCGGGACGGGCGCGACGACCGCGCCGTGGCGCACCGGGGCGTATGCCTAGTAGACGTCGGAGAGCCGCGTCCCGGAGCGCCATCGCAGCCGGTAGACCACCAGTCCCACGACCACCCCCGCGACGAACCCGTACACGTGCGCCGCGTAGGCGACGCCGCCTCCGGCGCCGGGGGCGCTCGATGTGGTGACGTAGAGAAGATACTGAAGAGCGAAGTAGCTGCCCACCACGGCCCACCCGGGCAGGCGCATCGGGATCACCCCGAACACCAGCGTGGTCACCCGGCTGCGGAACTGCACGACCAGGTAGGCGCCCAGCACCCCCGAGATGGCCCCGGACGCGCCGACCATGGGCATGGTGGCGTCGACGTCGGTCAGCGCGAAGCCGTAGGCGGCCGCGACCCCGGTGGCCAGGTACAGCCCCGCGAAGCGCAGCTTGCCGATCCGGTCCTCCACCACGGGCCCGAACACGAACAGGTACACCAGGTTGCCGATCAGGTGCCCCGGCCCGCTGTGCAGGAACATCGAGCTGAACACCGAGAACCACACCGGCTTGCCGTCGAGCTGCCCGCACTCGGGGACCGCGTGCGGGACCAGGTCGGTGCGGCCCGTGATCTCGGCGGGCACCGCCCCCCAGTACATGAAGTAGTCCTGGATCGCGCAGAAGCGCTCGAACATGTCCGCCGGGTACCACACCGCGGTCAGCGCCTGCGGAGACACCAGGTAGACGAGGACGTTGACCGCGACCAGCGTGTACGAGACGACGGGGACGCGGCGGACGGGGTAGTCGTCATTGAGCGGAAGCGCGGCCATGCGCCCAGTGTGTCATCCCGGTGTGCGCCTCGGCGCTGCGCAACGGGCATGTCCACTCCCCGTCGATCTCGACCAGCCGCGTGGCGGGGTCGGCGAGCCAGTCCAGGACCAGCTCGGTCTCCCCCGGCAGGGCGCCGGGGCTGGGCCCGTGCCCGGCGGGCACGTACTCGGCGGGGGCCACGAGGGAGG